>JBBRSH010000011.1:0-60162 GCA_038245555.1 Pyrinomonadales bacterium
AAAAACGCTGATTGACGCCGGCCTGGCTGCACGCGACGCCAGAAACCGGACTGACGAAGGCTACTTCCTGAACACCGCCGTCACCTCGTACCCAAATTCGATCGACGTCGCGCTGGCCCAATTCGAAGCCGCATGGTTTCAGCATGAGAGTGGCAATTTTGCCGCATCGGCGCAGATGTTCATCCAGCATCTCGAGCGTTACGCCGACAAGGACACGACTAATCGTGGAAAGGCCGGTTACTGGGCGGCCCGCGATTCCGAACGTGCGGGCAATTCCGATGAGGCGTGCGCCCTATATGATGGAACCGCCTACCGCTACGGTTCCAACTGGTACGGATATCTCGCCCTCGGCCGGCTCACCTCGATGAAGGCAGCAGGAAATTGTCGCTCAACTGCGACGCCGAACGCCCAGATCGCTAAAGCGATCGCAAATCTCAAGGTCGTGACTGTCGCCGCTGAAACCGCTACAAGTCGAGAGCTTTCCCGTGCCGAAAGGAGCGATGAATTGAGTACGGTCGGGCTTTTTGACTGGGCTATCGACGAACTCAACGAGGCAAAAAGGACCGCCAACAATAGCCCGAAGATAAATCTCGAACTCGCTCGTCATTATCGATTCAAGGGCGACAATACGGCCGCTTTCCTCGCACTTAAGGCCAGCTACCCGGATTACGCCCAGATGTTTCCCGAGGAAATGGGGCGCGAGGAATGGAGCATTTTCTATCCGTTGACCAATTGGGCCGATATCAAGAATTGGGCCCAAAATCGCGGCCTCGACCGCTATCAGGTCGCCGGCGTCATCCGTCAGGAAACAGTTTTCAGCCCGCGTGCCAAATCGCCGGCAAATGCTTACGGCTTGATGCAGCTCTTGTTGCCTACCGCCAAGACCGTAGCAAAGTCATATGGAGCATCGTTGATACCGAGTTCGCCAGAGGATCTTTACCAGCCGGCGCTCAATATTGAACTCGGCACGGCCTTTATGAAGGACCAATTTACGAAATTTGGACGCATCGAATACGTAGCCGTCGCTTACAACGCCGGTCCTGGGCGCGTTCCTCAATGGCGTGCAACTTTGCCGGCGGAAATGGACGAGTTCGTCGAGGCGATTCCGTTCAAAGAGACCAAGGGTTATGTCCAGGGTGTCATCCGAAACAGTGCCCAATACCGTAGGCTTTACGACGAGAACGGCAACTTCAAAACCAATGTGGGTACTCGGCCGCTTCGCGGCGAGATCGATTCAAAGCCGCGAGAGCAATTCATGGCCGAGAACCCCGAGATCTACATCGACGACAGCGGAGTGTCCGACTAACGAACGTCGTTTATTTAGAAAAATTATCGTGGGAAGAACGGCAGCCTTCGCAAGCGCGTACCAGTCAGTCGAAAGTACGCGTTGGCGATCGCCGGTGCGATCGTAGGTACGCCAGGTTCTCCCATGCCGCCGATAGGAGCGGTCGGATCGGTCGGCGTCAGTTCGACCGTGATCAACGGCATTTCGTTCAGCTTGATCTTGCGGGTGTTATTAAAATTTCGAACGGATGATTTCCCGGCTGTGAACTTAACTTGCTCCCAAAGTGCAGCGTTTATGCCGTGGACAATGCCGCCTTCGATCTGCGACTTAACCGACTCAGGATTGATCGCTCGTCCGCAGTCGACAGCGCACCACACGTTGGAAAGCTTGATCTGCCCAGCCGCCGGAGCCGAGATCTCCACCACGAGGGCTACAATACTGCCGAAACCTTGTAAGAGAGCAAGTCCTTTTGCACGACCCGAGGAGGACGCGGCTGTCCAGTTTGCGATCGACGCCGCCTTGTTGAGCACGGCTAGAGCCCTTGGGCTGGTCGAAAGGTGCTTCCGCCGGAATTCAAGCGGATCGACACCCGCGGCCGCCGCAAGCTCGTCCATCATACTTTCGACCGCAAAAGTGTTGATCGAGTAGCCAACCGACCGCCAATATCCGACAGGGATTGTCGACGGATGATTCAGATGCTTGACGGTTCGCGACTTAAATGTGTAAGTCACGCCGGTCGCGGTCGTTGAGCCCTCGACCGCCTGTGCATCTATAGTGGTAGATGTCGGCCGTCGCTGAAGCCCGATCGAGGGCGAGCAGTTGCGATAGTCCCACATTCTTACCATCTTCTGATCGTCAAGCGATGCTTCGATCCTTACGACGGCCATCGGGCGATATTGATCTCGAGAAAAGTCCTCTTCACGGGACCACATGAATTTGACTGGGCGATCGATAGCCATCGCCACCTGTATTGCCTGACTGATGAAATCCTGCTCGAACTTGCGTCCTAAACCACCGCCCAGATACGTTGTCGTAACGTCGATCTGAGACGCAGGCAAACCTGTCAACGCGGTCGCCGTGCCTACGCACAACGTCTGGCTTTGGGTCGGTGCCCAGATCTCGCAGCGACGCTGTGAGCCCTGGCCCGAGATTCTGACCGTACAGTTCAGCACCTCCATCGGCGCATGGGCCTGATACGGCAAATAATAGGTATTGGTGATCGGCATGCCCCAATTCTTTTGCTTGCGGAGCGAGCCTACTCTCTCAGCGACGCGAGTATCCGGTGCCCCATTTTCCAAAAGGCTCTCAGCCTGGGCAAAAAGATCGTCTGTATTTAGCTGCTGCGATGCGGCGGGGATGGTCCACGCCGGCTGGACACGGTTTGCCGCCTGGAGGGCACTCCACGTATTGCTTGCAACGACAGCTATCGCGTTTATCATTCCAGTCGTTTCCGTCCCGCGACCGAGGCCACTTATAACCTGTAGCGGAACAACCGCGATCGCACCGGACGGGACAGACGGCGTCTGAGTCAGCGTTCCTCCAAAAGTCGGGCAATGTTTTACGACCGCATACACCATATCCGGAAGGCGAACGTCGATGCCATACACGGCACTACCGTCGACTTTTTGGGGAATATCGAGTCGTTTTACTGCAGCACCGATATATCGCAAGGAGCCATCCGGCATCAATGCGGGGTTTGTCGGAACCGGCATCAGTGCCGCCTGAGCTGCCAGTTGCCCGTAGGTAAGAATGGATGTGTTCAGGGAGTTGGACACCTGGCCGTTCGATGCGCGACATACTGCAGCCGGAATGCCCCAGGTCTGAGCCGCGGCCGCAATTAGCATTTCGCGGGCCGTCGCTCCCGCCAGCCGCAGTGCCTGATAATATCCGCGGATGCTGCCGCTGCCGACAGTCATCTGGGCTCGATATAGAGGATTGCCATAGATCGCGTTTGCCGGTGCCGACTTAACAATAACTTGCGCCCAGTCGATCATCAGATCTTCAGCGACAAGCTGGGCGAGCCCGGTCAGAATACCTTGCCCCATCTCCGAACTGCCTACCATGATCGTCACGGACTCATCAGTTCCGATCTGCAGCCAGGTTCCCAGCTGCGACACGCTCGGCGCTGAGCGGCGCTCTGCGACAAAACTCATCACGTCGGAGGTATCAGTCGCTGCGAATGCTTCCTGAACAGCATCAAGGCCCGAAGTCAATACAAATGCACCGGCGATGGAACTCGCAATAAATTTTCGACGGCTCAACTGCTCTTTTTTATCTTTGGTCATCGTGTCCTCGTCGTGTCAGATTTAGAGACTGAGTATAGCGGCCTTGATCCGCTGAAAGGTGCCGCAAGAACAAATATTGTCGATCTCATTGATCACCTCCGACGGCGGGCGGCCCTGGTTCAGTTCGCCGGCAGCGGCCATGATCATGCCCGACTGGCAATATCCGCACTGCGGGACCTGATGTTCGATCCACGCCTTCTGCAACGGATGTGACCGATCAGTCGAAAGGCCTTCAATGGTTGTGATCCGCTTGCCAACCGCACTGCTTACGTCATACTCGCAGGTCCGCTCCGCCCGTCCATTGATCAGCACCGTGCAGGCGCCGCACAGTTCCTTGCCACAGCCGTATTTGGTTCCGGTCAATCCAATGACGTCGCGCAAGACCCACAGCAAAGGCACCGAAGAATCGACTTCCACCTGATAGTCAACGTTATTTACATTAAGAGTGATCATGTTTGCTCATTCCGAATTGGCCCTGAATTATCCGCGGCATCGATTGGCCGATGAATACGCAATAAACTAGAAAGGCGTCACATCTAGGCGGTGCGGCTTAACAAGTGTAGGAGACTAAAAGGACGACAAGCTCTAACCGCGAGACGAGATTGCCTCAATTTTAGCACGTTCACTAAAGTGCAAACAATGTTTTTCTTTTAGATCGGACGGCAAATCCTCGATCACGGGTATCCTAGTCTCATAATTGGCTGCCGGTCAGTTTTGGTGATAATGATCCGTGGAGTCAGTGCTTGGAAATCGCATGAAAAAGCGTATAATTTTGTCTATTGAACGAATTACCGTCGCGGGTGTTCTAACTCGATTTCCAACCTAGCCGTATCGGCAACCGATGCGAGCCTGTCCTACCAGGAGTGGAGAGAAAAATCAATGGCTTTTGAAGAAAATGACCTTGTCACGGATGCCGAACAACGGATGACCGCTGACGAAGAGGCGTTGCTTGACGAGCTCGGCATTTATGGCGACTCGCGGCGTAAGTTTTTGGGACAGCTCGGCGGTGCCGGGCTCGGTGCACTTGTTCTGAATATCGTAGCGGAGCAAAAAGCTCTCGCGTTCAACGATTCGGGATCGGCCTATGCGACTCCGGCGATAGAAAATTCGGTAACTGTGACTTTCAACGTCAATGGAGTCAAAAAGAGCCTCGACCTCGATTCCCGAATGACGCTGCTGGATGCGCTCCGTGAACGCCTCGGGCTGACAGGCTCGAAAAAGGGCTGCGATCATGGCCAATGCGGGGCTTGCACGGTGATCGTTGAGGGTCGGCGGGTTCTGGGCTGCCTGACGCTGACGGCGCAGTGCGATGGCAGATCGGTCACCACCATCGAAGGCTTGGCGACCGGCGACCAACTTCACCCGATCCAGACGGCATTTATAAAGCACGACGCTTTCCAATGCGGATTCTGTACGCCCGGCCAAATATGCTCTGCCGTCGCTTTAATGCAGGAAGCAAAGAATGGCGACGCGAGTTATGTGACCCCGAGCGTTAGGCAAAAGACCGGCGCTATGCAGCTTTCGGACGAAGAGATCCGCGAGCGAATGAGCGGCAATCTATGCCGCTGCGGTGCCTATCCAAACATCGTCGCCGCGATCCGCGAAATCCATACCGGCAAGGCCACCGATCCGATGGCCGCCGCAACAATGGAGGTGCACGATGCGACCGTTTAAATACACCCGAGCCGCAGACACCGGCACCGCGATGTTGGCCGTCTCTTCGAATAAGGATGCGAAGTATATCGCCGGCGGGACCAACCTTCTCGACTTGATGAAAGAGGGTGTCGAAAACCCAACTGAACTCGTCGATATTTCGAGACTCAATCTGTCACAGATCCGGACTACCGCGACTGGCCTTTCGTTAGGTGCCCTGGCCACAAATTCCGACACGGCAAATCACCCACTGGTCCGGCGTGACTACCCGCTTTTGACACAAGCCATTCTCGCGGGGGCGTCGGCCCAGATCCGCAATATGGCAACCAACGGCGGCAACCTGATGCAGCAGACGCGGTGCGCGTACTTCTACGACATCGCGATGCCGTGCAACAAACGCGAAATGGGTTCCGGCTGTGGAGCTCTTGAGGGATTTAACCGGAATCACGCGATCCTCGGCTGGAATTCAAATTGTGTTGACGTTCACCCGTCCGACATGTGTGTGGCCCTGGTCGCTCTCGACGCGACCGTTTATGTTCAGGACTCGGGCGGAAAGGCACGGTCTATACCGTTTGTTGATCTTTACCAACCTTCGGCAGATATGTCGATGAGCGATACGAGCCTGAAACACGGCGAATTGATCACCTCGATCGAGCTGCCAAAAAACAGTTTTGCCTCCAACTCCTATTATCTGAAAGTTCGCGACCGAGCGAGTTATGCATTCGCTCTGGTCTCGGTCGGGGCGGCGCTTGAGTTGAGCGGTGGAAAGATCAAACACGTTCGGGTTGGAATGGGCGGCGTCGCCCCGAAACCTTGGCGTGCAATGGAAGCCGAGAAAATGCTTATCGGCAAAGCTCCCACTGAGGAAAACTTTAAGGCGGCGGCCGATGCCGAAATGAAGGCGGCAAAACCGCTGAAGCACAACACATTTAAGATCGAGCTAAGCAAACGTGCGATGATCCTGGCTCTAAAACGGGCAACCGGAAAGGCTTAATTCAGAGAGGCAAATATGGCTAGTGATACAAAAGTTATCGGCGAAGGCATCAGCCGCATTGACGGCCTTTTGAAGGTGACCGGAGCGGCGAATTATGGGATGGATTGGCCGATCAAGAATGTCTCGTATGCATTCATCGTAAAGAGCACGGTCGCGGCCGGCATGATCACCGACATCGACACCGCCGCCGCCGAAAAGACCCCCGGCGTCATTGCCGTGATTACGCATAAAAACGCTCCGAAGGCCGCTGCGTACGATGGCATGCGTGGAGTCGGGATCCTCCAGGACCCGAAGATCAATTTTTATGGCCAGAATGTAGCTCTTGTCGTCGCTGAAACGTTCGAGCAGGCCCGTTTTGCCGCTCGGTTGATCAAGGTCAAATACGAGACGGCCGAGGCCAAGGTGGATTTCGAAAAAGGCGCGGCGGCCGCGGTCCGCCCCGGAAATCGCAACGACGCGCTTCGCGGTGACTTCGACGCGGCTTTCAATTCCGCCGAACACAAGGTCGACGCCACCTATTCGACACCGATCGAGCATCACCATCCGATGGAGCCGCATTCAGCGATCGCCGTGTGGGAGGGCGAAAATCTTACGCTATACAGCGCGACACAGGTCGTCGGCAGTGTTCAGCGGGGTGCGGCGACGGCGTTTGGGCTAAAGCCCGATCAGGTCCGCGTCATTTCGCCGCATGTCGGCGGCGGATTTGGCTCGAAAGGCGGTGCGTGGACAAACGTCATCCTCGCGGCGATGGCGGCAAAGGCCGTCAATCGGCCCGTCAAGCTCGCGTTTACGCGGCAGAACATGTTCAATTCGGTCGGCCTGCGTCAGCAAAACACGCAGCATCTAAGGGTTGCAGCGACCGCCGACGGAAAGATGACCGCGCTTGGCCATGACACAACGCAGTTTGTCGCGACGACCAGCGAATTTGCCGAGTCGTGCGGCGTCCTCTCCAGCATGATGTACGAGGTCGCGAATTCGCGGATCGGTTACAAGACAACGGCGATGAACGTGATCGCACCGACGTTTCAACGCGGGCCCGGCGAATCGACAGGCAGCTTTGCCCTCGAATCGGCCATCGATGAAATGGCTTACGCGTTGAAGATGGACCCGGTCGAATTTCGCGTCAAAAACGAGCCGACAAAAGATCCGTCAAGCGGCAAACCATTCTCGTCGCGAGCCACCGTCGAATGTTTGAAACGCGGTGCCGAGATGATCGGTTGGAAAAACCGCAAACAGGAGCCGCGTCAGAATCGTAACGGCGACAACCTCGTTGGTTACGGCGTGGCGATAGGTTCGTATCCGTCACGGCAGAGCCCGACTTCGACTTTTCTAAAACTGACCCGCAAAGGCGATGACGTTACGGCAAGCGTCGAGCTTGCCGCCAGCGATCTCGGCACCGGAACGAACACGATCATCGCCCAGACTGCCGCCGAAACACTCGGTCTGCCGATGAGCAAGGTCGCGGTGAAAATTGGCGATTCGACGCTGCCGCCCGCAGCCGGCTCGGTCGGTTCGATCGGAGCCGCGAGCTTTTGCAACTCCGTTGCCGACGCATGCAACCAAGCTAGAATCGAACTGCAGGCAAAAACGGACCGTAAGTGGATCGCCGCGCCGACCATCGGCCAGCTGATGGAGGCCTCAAACCTGAACGAATATCAGACCCGCGTCGACGCGAGGCCTTCGCCGGACGCTCAGAAATATTCGTCTCACGCCTTTAACGCCAATTTTTCAGAGGTTTGGGTCAACGAACTCACCGGCGTCACGCGTGTCCATCGCCACGTCGCCGTCACCGGTGCGGGCCGAATAATGAACGCCAAAACCGCCCGCTCGCAGGTCATCGGCGGCTGCGTCTGGGGCATCGGCATGGCACTCACCGAAACCTCGATCATCGACGCCCGCTGGGGCAACTTCATCACGCGGACCTTTGCCGACTATCACATTCCCGTCAACCTCGATGTCGGCTCGATCGAAGTCGCCTTTATCCCCGAGGAAGACAAGTTCGTCAACAAACTCGGCATAAAAGGCATCGGAGAGGTCGGCATCGTCGGTGTCGCCGCCGCCATCGCCAACGCTGTCTTCAACGCCACCGGCAAACGCGTCCGCGACCTGCCGATCACGCCGGATAAACTGTTGTAGTTTTAGAAAAAATAAGAATATATGACCGATCGAACTCGTGGCGGTACGTTCACGCTGCCGGGCGCTTCAATTACCGTTAAACGGATGGGCTACGGCGCGATGCAGCTTGCAGGTCCGGGTGTGTTTGGCCCGCCGCGAGATGAGGACGCCGCTGGGACCGTGCTTCGCGAAGCAATTTCTTCTGGGGTGAACCATATCGATACGAGCGATTATTACGGGCCCCATATTACCAATCAGATAATTAGAAAGGCTCTTCACCCCTATCCCGAAGACCTGACGATCGTCACCAAGCTCGGCGCCCGCCGCGGCGATGACGCCTCATGGATCATGACGCGGACGCGGGAAGACTTGATCGCGGGAGTTCACGACAATTTGAGAAACCTCAGTCTCGATGCCTTGGACGTGGTGAATCTTCGTGTGGGAAACCACTTAGGGCCTTTCGAGGAATCGATCGACGCGCCGCTGACCGTCCTAGCCGAACTTAAAGAGCAAGGACTGATCCGTCACATCGGCCTGAGCAACGTAACGCCCAAGCAGTACGCGGACGCTCTGCCGATCACCGACATCGTTTGCGTTCAGAACCTATATAACGTAGCCCACCGCGCCGATGATCGATTTATCGACGATCTGGCAAAAGCTGCTGTTGCCTACGTTCCATTCTTCCCGCTTGGCGGCTTTACGCCACTCCAATCGTCAAAGCTTGACGCCGCCGCCGCTTCTCTCGGCGTGACGCCGATGCAGGTCGCTCTCGCCTGGCTGCTACAACGCTCGCCGAACATTTTATTGATCCCCGGAACATCATCCGTTGGCCATCTACGCGAAAATCTCGCGGCGGCATCTTTGCATTTGCCGTCCGAAATAGTTGCCGAGCTGAACTCGATCATCGACTAACAATCTATTTTACCTCGAACCGCAATGGAGCGACGGTCGCCTGGGCCTCGGGGTTGTAGTAGTCGTAGACGATCGAAGCGGGAGTTTGGGCCCGGATGCCGTAGCGGGGTTTGAACTTGAAATTGAATTTTGTTCCGCCGGCTTTTGACCACATGTAGACGATGATGCGGTCGGGGAGGATGTCGTAGCGGCTGATCGACCAGTCGGACTCGATCGCTCGTTCGAGCGATTCGCGGCTGACGTCGGCGCCGGGCGGTGTGCCGATCTCGGCGAGCAGCATTCCGTAGCCCTGGAAACCGATCCGCTCCGCGTTGACCGAGCAATTGACCTCCTGCATGATCGCGGCCGATGTTTTATCGCATGTATAGTCGAGCTTTAAGGCACGCGACTGGGTAAGGCTCTTGCCTGAAATGTCGGAGTCTTTCCAGTCGATATGGTGTGTCGCGACCGTCTGGGTCATCATCGGGTCAGCGGACGTGCCGTGGACCTCGATCACGTTGGCCGATGCGTCAAGCTTGCCGGTCAGGTCGAGAGTGACGGGTTCGATCTGGTCGGCCGGAACCTCGACGACACGAAACGGCATGCCATTGAGCGTAACTTCAAGCCGCTGGGCCTCGGCGGTCCTGCCATTGCCCAATGACGCGAGAAATGCGTCGAGAACGTTGATCGTCGTCTGCGTCGAATACCAAACGCCGTAACGGTCCTTGTTTTTGAGCAGGAAGATCGTCGCTTTACCTATCAGATCCGTTGTTTGAGTTGAAGGCTGCTGTTTCGCGATGGCTATCAGCAACTGCGTGACGAGCGCTGTCGTTTCGATACGGCCGGCAGTTCCCCAGCCGTAGAACGGTGTGTTGGTCTCGAGTTTCCAATAGACGGCGTCGCCCTCGGTGATTGCCATCGATTCGAGCCTCTTTGCGACAGCCTCGGCCGCTTCCCGGTCGCCTGCGTCAAGCGAAGCCAAGCCGTAGAGTGCGAGCGCATACGGTTCGTCGATCTCGTTATTTCTTGCTCGCAGGTAATCGAGTGCCTTCTTGAGAGCGTTTTTGTCGGCGTCTTTTCGCATCGCCAGCGACCGGGCGATGTAGGTCGTGATGAGCTTTGTCCGGTTTGTGTCCTCACCGCGCTCCCAACTGTACAGCTTCGTCCAACTGCCATCCACTCGCTGTTGCTTGATCAGCCAGTCGGCGGCACGTTTGATCACGTCCTCATCGACCGCGATCTGCGAACGTGCGTCGCTCAAAAAACGGATCGCGTACGCCGTCAAGGCCACGTCCGAAGTGTCCTTGCCGCCCCAATATGTAAACCCACCGTCGGCCACCTGATAACCGAGCAGCCGCTCGTAGCCCTTTTGCAGGAATGTGCGGGCCTTTTTAGCTATCAAAGTGTCCGGCTTTACGAACTTGAGGATCATCAGATTCGGGTAGGTCGACGAGATCGTCTGCTCGCCGCAGCCGTAGGGCCTTTCAAGCAGTCCCTGAACCGAGTCGGTCACCTGCGAATAGAGGTTCGGATAAATTTTCAATTCCAGTTTCTGCGTCCGCGGCAGTGCGTTTGCGGGGTAGGCGATTTCCAGCTTCTGCTCGCCCGCCGAAAATCGCGAATCCGTCCGCACGATCTCCTGCCCGTTCGGCCGCACCGTCACCGGCTTTTCGATCGCATCCGAGTCCGTTTGCGCGATCGCCGTCACCCGCTGCTTGCCGTCCTTGATAGGCGTCGTCGCCCTAAACCCGAACACCGCGTTCTTCGACCCGTTCGAATCGACATCGATCTGCTGCTTCTCCGGCCCCAGCATCGAAAACCAAACCGCCCGGTCCATCGTCACATCGACCTTTTGCCGTTTCTCGGTATAATTTCGCACCTGCGTAGGCAAATAGATCTCATCTCCCTCCGTCAAAAACTTCGGCGGATCAAGGTCAGCAAAGAAAGACTGAAACGCCGTGACTTCCTTTTCCGCCACGCCGACTTTCCCATTCTTAGTCGAAGCGATCGTGTACATTTTCCAGGTCGTTATGTTGTCCGCCATCTTGAATTTCAACTCGGCCTTGCCATTAGCATCTGTAACCACTTCAGGCCGCCAGAGCAAGGTTTCAGGGAAATATTCACGCAATCGCGGCGTAGAATTATCTCTTTCGACGCCGGACTTAGTAACCAAATTCACGCCCGCGGAAAGGCGTCGACCGTTAATCGGCAAACTTGTCAACTGCCTCAATTCGATGGTTGTCGCGTTAGCGGCGCTAGTCGTTTGCGTTTGTTCGACTGAGCTTGTGACGGTAACCATTTGAGCAACTCCGCCTACATTAAGCGTTACATTGGCCTCGGTGGTGGCTGCTCCATTTACAGGTATTTGTGAGATAACCGCCTTCATAAATCCTTTCGACTCTGCCGTTATTGTGTACGTCCCGGTGTCCAGATTCGCGATCAGATATCTTCCGTCCGAACTCGTAGTTACTTGCCTGCCGACGCCGGTTGAATCATTCGTTGCGGTCACTGTTGCTCCTGGAATCACCGCACCTTGCGGGTCGGTTACCACACCAGTGATCGATCCGGACGATCGATTGAATGACACCGGTTTGATAACGGGAACGGGTTTAGGGTCGTCCCGGGTTTGTTCAGAAAGGACATGGACGATCTGCGTAAGCGTAAAATCGTCATAGTTGCCCCGCGTGCGATCCGTTCCCATGCTACGTATTGTGAACTCGACAATTTGCTGCGTAACCGGCTTGATGACTCGTCTCTCGGAAAGTTTTGTCTCACCATAATTCTGAACGGTTTCCAACGTCACTCGGTCCCAGTATCGCGACCGTTGTAGAGCTATGACATAAAGCGGCTCTCCGAAACCATCGCGAAGCGAGTCAAAATCGATCCCCGCTGCCTTCAACGACGCTAGAAACTCGGCTTCGTTCGCCGGAATACTTTTTACCGCTCTTTGAGCGTCAGCGATCTTCGCCCCGATGGCGTCAAAGTAATCGATCTGATTTGACCAAACCTGAAAATCGTCGCCAGCCCAGTCATACTTCTCGAATTTGCCGTCCGGCCCACTACTAATTAAGCGGAGTTTGAACCGTCGTCCCTCCGTTTCAAACACGATCCGATAGGGCCTCCCAAACCGGTCCAATAGTTCACGAATCCCAAGTTCCGCGAATAGAGTTTTTTCGTCGCGGATAAATCCGCCGGTCCTTGCGTTGTAGCCTTTGACAACCGCGTCTAGGGTGCGTCCCATCGGCGTAAAATATTCGAACCCGGCGGTGAAGGCGGTAAAATCGTCCTTGGTATCAAACTGTTTATCCGGACCGGCTGATATGACCGTCACAATATCGCGCGATTTTTCGACCGAAAATCTTGCTTTGTATCTTAGGCCCCACGGATCGTGCAATTCCCCGAGATTGAGGTTGAGGTTATGGCTCGCGAGAATTCTGTTCAGGCTTTCGTCGTTGACGGCGTGCTCGTAGCTTCTTCTCTCATACGAATCCTTTAACGCGGCATCGATCGATTTAAATTGCTTCTTAATGGCTTCGCCAAAAATGGATTTCGCCTCAGCGTCGTAGTTGGTGCTGTGAAAAATATTTGGGTAATAGAAGCTGTCGTGCAGGATCACCTCGGCAACCAATTGGATATCGTTAGATATTGGCTTGGTCAGATCAAGTTCGTTCAAATTCTTGACGTTCATGCCTCCAAACCTATCGCCGTATCCCAGCCATCCGGAGTAATTTCTCCACATGCCGCCAAAATCCGCGTCGGTTCGGGCTCGTTCCTCGACAGCCTTATCCATAACGACAATGCCAAGAGCGCTTTGAATCGCGTTTCCGGTCGAGTCGACAACGCTATATTTAACGGTCGCTTCTTCGCCGGGTTTATAAACGGCCTTGTCAAATCCAGCATCGACGCTAATACCCTGTCTGGCTGGAAAGATCACACCGCGGCTGGCCTGAGCGAGTTTCTCATTTTCATTTTCCGCAAACGCCGCGATCTTGAGTTCGCCTCTAAACGCTCCATTATATGGAATCTGAATCTCCGCTTTTCCGTCTTTTAGAACCGCAAATCGCGAGTCTAGAACCGACCAGCCGGTAACAACGTCCAGGTAGACCGGTCCGCTCTGAATCGTCGAAGTAATGGACACGTTCATCGTTTCGCCCGGTTTGTATATCGTCTTTTCAGTTGCGATCTGGATGCTTTCGGCATCCTCGTCAAACGAAACATTTTCCTTGGTCGTTCCGCGACGGCCGTCCTTGTCCCTCGCGATAAGACGAAAATCGAGAGTATCATCAGGGTCGCCTATTGTGGGTCGCTTCATTTTGATCCTGCCGGCTCCGTAAGCATTTGTCCTCACTCGGCCAACCGTCTTGAATTTATCCTTGTCTTCGATGCTTGCCGTGACCTCAACATCACACTCGGCAGGCGAACCGTCGGCGTAAAACGTCGAAACATAGGCGATCACCGGCAGATTTGGATGGTGGCTGTTCGATGCGCCAATGAGATAAACGTGGATCGGCTCGCGCGTGACCCGAATGTCGAAACGTCGCTGTTCAGTTTTGTTCGTCGTCAGATCGGTCAAATATGCTGCAAAATGAATGTCTCGATATTTTCGCCAATCGTCTTCTTTCAGCCCGTCCTGTTCGTCCTTAAGATCGAATTTGGCGGTAAATGTGCCCTCTGCGTTAGTCGGGCCTTCGCGGATTTGACCCTCGTCAATATCATATTTTTGCTCTTTCCAATTCCATTCCCGCTTGTTTTCCTGAACTATGCGAACCTTTCCCTTCGTGACAGGCTTACCAAAAAGATAATCCGCCTTTATCTCGACCTCTGCCTCGTTTTCGCCCGGTACGTAATACGGCTTCAACGCTTTTGCCTCGACAACGAAATTAGGTATATCGTACCGTGAAATTTTTACCCGCCGACCACTGATCTGATCGTCGTTTTCGTCACGAATATCTATTCGATAATCGCCGAGTTTTACATTTCCAGGTATCTGCCAGCTTATCGATGCGATCCCGAAATCGGATGACTTAACCTTTTCACGGTAGAGGACGGTATCGTCCTCGTCCGAAATTCTGAACTCGAGTTCGGACCCTACCTGCACCGCTTTAGCCTCTCCGCCCTTTAGCAAAATGCCTCGAACGTTCAAAGTTTGTTCCGGCTGATAAATGGGCTTGTCGGTCATCATCAGAAACTGCAAGTCACCCGTCGCGACCCTCAAATCTTCTTCGGCTTCGCGGACAATGCTATTTTTGCGGCCCATGACGATAATCTTGCCGTCACCATCCAACTTCGCCTCGGAGGGAACTGTGAAATCGACGTACGCGAAACCGTCGGCATCAGTTTCGCCCGAGCCGTTGAGTTTCAGTTTCTTCTTGTCCTCGCCCGTGAGTTCGAAATCGACCCAAATGTCGGTAGTTACACCTGCCTCTGGGTAGCTAGTGAACGGATTGACCGCCCGAACACGCACGCGATAAGTCATCCCGGAGAGAATATCTTTGCTGGCAATAACCCTTAGCTCAAATAGGTCCCTTATCAATTGCGACATCGAAATGACTCCCGAAGTACTACCGATCCTATACCGGAGTCGATACCACGCAATATCTTCGGTTGCGGAAGCGAGAATGCTCTCGATCGGAAGACGGAATTCGAGAACTTGGCTTCCGCTCTTAATTGAAGAAAATACGTTCGATGGCCGCGAACGCACTACATCGGCCGTATCAAGAAGCTCGATCATTGGCACCAAATTTGGGGCGTCCCGGTCTGACACAACCGCGAGACGAACAACGGCGATGTTGCCTTCGATCGAAACGCTCGATTCCGCCTCGTTTACGGTTTGGGCGGTGGCGGAAAATGAGCACACTAATAGTGCAACGAACAAGGTTAGGAGCTTGATACGCATTTGAATTACCTCTAGGTCAGGTCAAAAAAAATTGCCGTTTTTATTACCTATTCGCTGTGATGCGGTGAGATTTTGGATTGGTTGCTTTGCGCGGATGGGAACGCGGTGACACGTGATATAATTCTTGCGATCTGGTTTCTAAACATCTACATTTTCTCTGACCCAGGCGGCGCCTACTTGGGGTGATCTCTATGACGAAAATCAGCATAAACAAAAAGCAGTACGAGACCGACGCGGACACCGGGACATTGATGCTCTGGTTGATCCGCGACGAGATCGGTTTGACGGGGACAAAATTCGGGTGCGGCATTGCACAATGCGGGGCTTGTACGATCCATGTTGACGGCGAAGCACGGCGTTCGTGCGTCACACCCTTGAGTGCCGTCATCGGCAAGGAGGTAACGACGATCGAGGGCCTGTCGCCGGATTCGAGCCACCCGCTTCAAAAGGCGTGGATCGAAACAGATACGCCGCAATGCGGATATTGCCAGTCCGGCCAGATCATGTCGGCCGCGGCGATGCTCAAGAAAAATCCGAAACCGACCGACGCCGATATCGACACCGCAATGACCGGCATTATTTGCCGCTGCGGGACGTACAACCGAATTCGAGCCGCGATCAAGCAGGCCGCGATGAACGGAGGTAAATAAGATGACTACGAAAACAGAAATCGACCGGCGTTCATTCTTAAAGGCGACCATCGTGGCGGGCGGGGCGATGTTGATCGGCGTCAATCTACCATTGCGTTCGCGTGCCGAAGAGCTTTTCAACGTGGACGTCGAGCCGGCTGCCGATTTTCAACCAAATGCCTTTATCAGAATCGCGAGGGATGGCAAGGTCACAATCGCCGTCGGCCAGGCCGAGATGGGGCAGGGCGTTTTGACCAGTTTACCGATGATCGTCGCCGACGAACTCGAGGTCGACTGGGCAAATGTCGGCTTCGAACACGGACCGGCCGGAAAGGAGTTTATCAATCCGATGCTCGGCAGCCAGATCACAGGCGGGAGTTCGAGCGTCAAGGCCTTTTTCGATCCGCTTCGCAAATCGGCCGCGACCGTTCGCGAAATGCTGGTCATGGCGGCGGCGACTCAATGGAATGTCGCTCCCGACACATGCAAGGCGGAATCCGGAAAGGTGCTTCACGCGGCTTCGAACCGCTCCGCCCCCTATGGCGAACTTCTGGAAGCCGCGGCAAAGATAACGCCACCGACAAACCCCAAACTTAAAGATCCCAAAGATTTCAAGTACATCGGCAAACCGGTAAAACGTCTCGACACGCCTGAGAAGGTGAACGGAACCGGCATTTTTGGCATCGACGTCAAAGTTCCGGGCATGTTGACGGCGACGATAATGCGTTCACCGGTCATCGGCGGCAAGGTCAAAAGCGTTGACGACGCGGCGGCAAAGGCCGTAAAAGGTGTCCGGGCGGTCGTGCCGCTTGGCTACGGCGTCGGCGTCGTTGCAGACAACTATTGGGCGGCAAGGAAAGGCCGTTCGGCCCTTAAGGTCGTGTGGGACGACGGCCCGATGGCGACCGTCTCTAGTGAGACGATCTACAAGATGTTTGCCGACGCGGCCGACAAAGATAAGGGCCTCGAAGCTGCCAAAAAAGGCGATGTCACCACCGCACGGACAAAGGCGGTCAAAACGCTTGACGCTGTTTACTATGTCCCGTATCTCGCTCACGCGACCATGGAGCCGATGAACGCGACGGCCGATGTCCGGGCTGACGGCTGCGACATTTGGGGCGGCATTCAGGGCCAGTTGATCGTCCAGGGTATTGCGGCCAAGGCCCTGGGCCTACCGCCGGAAAAAGTAAACGTTCACACTACGCTGCTCGGCGGCGGATTTGGCCGACGGATCGGCCCGGACTACGTCATGGACGCGGTCATGCTGTCAAAGGCGGCCGGCAAACCCGTCAAGGTCATTTGGACCCGCGAGGACGATACACAGAACGATTTTTACCGTCCGGCGACCTACAACAAGATGTCCGCAGGGCTCGACTCCAGCGGCAAACCGGTGTTTTGGCACCATAGGATAGTCAATCAGTCGATAATGGCCCCGCTCGCACCCGTACTGTTCGGCTTTGCATTTAAGGATGATCAGCTCGACGATTCGTCGTATGAGGGAGCCCATAATTTGCCGTACGCTCTGCCAAACTATCAGGTCGATTGGGTGCGTAAGGAGCCGGGAGTGCCCGTCGGTTTTTGGCGTTCGGTAGGTAGTTCGCACACGGCGTTTTCGACTGAGTGTTTTCTTGACGAGCTTGCCGAGGCCGCCGGAAAAGACCCGCTTGAGTATCGCCTCTCGTTGCTTGACCCAAAATCGCGTCATGCCGGAGTTCTCAAACTTGCAGCCGAAAAAGCTGGCTGGAGCAGCAAACTTCCCGCTGGCACCGCTCGCGGCATTGCGGTGGCTGAGAGCTTTGGGTCATTTGTAGCACAGGTCGCCGAGGTTTCGGTCGGTAAGGACGGAAAAGTGTCGGTTAGCCGCGTCGTCTGCGCGGTCGATTGCGGCCAAGTCGTCAATCCCGACACAGTGGCGGCACAGATGGAGGGTGGGATCGTATTTGGCCTGACAGCGGCACTTTACGGCGAGATCATTCTCAAAGACGGTCGCGTTGTTCAGAAGAATTTTAACGATTACAAGATGCTGCGGATGAACGAAATGCCAAAGGTCGAGGTCTATATCCTGCCGAGCACTGAGAAACACGGCGGTGTCGGCGAGCCGGGCACGCCGCCGATCGCTCCGGCGGTCGTGAATGCCATTTTCGCCGCGACCGGCAAACGCGTTCGGAACCTGCCGATCAAGCAGGACGATCTGAAATCGGCGTAGCTGATTTTTGTAATAAAAGATGTATTTTACCAAGCGGAAAATCTCGATACTCGCGGTCGTAGCCCTTATATTGGTGCTGGCAGGCATTGATCTCGTGCGACGCTCGAGCGAAGTGCGTGTTCAGGCCTCAAGTTTTTCGACCGGCGCAGACGGTGGCCGTGTTCATGACAAAAAGGCTCGCGACGCATTTAGCGAGGTATCCAAGGTGTTCTTTTCGCCGCGTTGTGCAAACTGTCATCCGGCCGGTGACGCCCCGACGCAGGGTGACACGATGATAGCTCACAGCATGGATGTAAAACGCGGCACGGACGGACGTGGGGTCGGAGAGTTGAAATGCGCGGTATGCCATCAGGACGTCAATCTTGACGGTGACAACCTGCCACCCGGGGCTACCGACTGGCACATGCCCGGGGCAGAACGAAAAATGTCTTTTCAGGGGATCACTGCTGCACAGCTCTGCCGCAACTTGAAGGACCCGATCCAAAACGGCGGCAAACAAACCGCGAAAGACGCCGTCCAGCACGTCTCGACCGACCCCAAGGTCCTCTGGGCTTGGGCCCCGGGCAACAGTCGGACCACGCCGCCGCTCGGTCAGGCAGATTTTCTCAAGAAAATGAACGAATGGGTCGCAAACGGCGCAGCATGTCCGGAATGACGGCCTGTCAGAATTCGATCAATTTACGGCGCGGCATTTGCCCAATTTGAGGGCCAGGCCGCGATTTTTACGATGAAAGAGATCAGCGAAATCCTCGACCGTGTGTCGGCCTTAGAAAACGAAGACAGGGCCGTGCTCGCAACGGTCGTCGATCTCAAGGGCTCGGGTTACCGCCTGCCGGGCGCCCGGATGCTCATCACTAAAAATGGCGAAATGTACGGCACCGTGTCAGGCGGCTGTCTCGAAGCCGACGTTCTCGAACGTGCGAAACGCGTAATGACGACCGGCGCGGCCGAGATCTTTACTTACGATACGACCGTCGAAGAGGATTCGGTTTTTTCATTGAACATGGGCTGCCGAGGCGTGATGCGGATTTTGATCGAGCCGGTCGGCCGCGAAACGGGGATCGTGGCAAAACTACGGGAAGTTTATCGGACTCGAACGAGTGTTGCCACCGCCGTTCTGATCTCCTCCGGGCCGAGCGGTCTGGCTGTCGGGCGCCGCATCTATGCGGGAACGACGGAGGAAGATGGCTTTTCCGATCCTGACCGATTGCTCGATCTCGTTCCCCAGCTTCGCGACGATCTGCTGACATTTTCGGGTTCGACGTCACACTTCGAGGCGATCGAATACGAAACAGAGGGCGGCTTGCTCGAATTCGCGTTCGAAACTCTCAGGCCGGCCGTACAGGTTCTAATCCTCGGTGCCGGTGCCGATGCCATACCGCTTGCTGAAATTGCCGGATCTATGGGATGGGAGGTCAAGGTTTTCGATCACCGGTCGGCATTTCTGCATCGCGAACGATTTCCGGGCGCGACCGAACTGGTCATGGTCGACCGGGACAAAGTCCCAGCCGTTGTCGCAGACGATCGGACCGCGGTCGTCACGATAAACCATAATTATCAGCGGGACAAAATGTCTCTCGGTGCAGCTCTTCACTCAGATGCATTCTGTGTTAGTGCCCTCGGGCCTAAGAAGCGAACTCAGCAGATACTCGCCGAGTTAACAGCGAGCGGCGTTGTTTTTGATCCCGAAAGACTCTCGCGTCTCCGTTCGCCCGCGGGCCTGGATATTGGCGGCGACTCGCCTGAAACGATCGCGATCGCCGTGATCGCCGAAATACAAAGCGTCCTCAAACACCGCACCGGCGGCCCGCTCCGCGACCGCGAAGCCCCGATCTATGACCGAAAATGAGCGTCCAAAGATCGGCGGCCTTCTGCTCGCCGCCGGCGGATCGAGCCGAATGGGACAGCCGAAACAATTGCTCCAATTTGGCGGCAAAACCCTCATCCGCGGGGCTGCAGAGACGCTCGTCGGGTCCGTGTGCGATCCGTGCGTTGTCGTTTTCGGGGCGGAGGTCGAAGGGTCAAGAGCAGAGATCGACGATCTTGGAGTTGGTTTCTGCATCAATAGGGAATGGCAAACGGGAATGAGTTCGTCGATCAGGGCCGGCCTTCGTGATTTGCTGGACATCGAACCCGGTATTACAGCGGTCGTGATAACGCTTTGCGATCAGCCGAATATTACATCCGAAGATATTGACATTCTCGTTGCCGAATTTTGCTCCTCGGGATTTTCGATAGTCGCCGCTGGGTACGGCGGGACGATCGGCGTCCCAGCCTTATTCACGAACGACATTTTTGACGAATTATTGCAGCTTGAGGGCGACAAAGGGGCTCGGCAGATAATTCGGACGCATCCCGAACGCGTGCAGACCGTCGCAATGGAAAACGCAACCTTTGACATCGACACTCCCGACGACACCCTTCAGATTTGACTACGCCTTCGGATGAGCCCGGTCGTAGACCTCGATCATTTTTTCCATTGAAACTTGCGTATAGATCTGCGTAGTCGATAGACGTGCGTGACCGAGGAGTTCCTGGATGTCGCGGAGGTCGGCGCCTTGGTCGAGAAGGTGCGTGGCAAATGTATGGCGCAGCGAATGGGGCGAAATATCATGGATGTCGGCGCACAGCTTGATGTATTTGTCGATCATCCGGCCGACGCTGCGTGTCGTCAGGCGGCCGCCTCGACGATGAAGAAATAGCGCGTTTGGTTCCCGTTCAGCCTCCGCGCATTCGTTAAGAAAAATGCCGCGCGTCTGTTCGAGATACAGCACCAATGCCTGTAGCGCCGGCTCGCCAAACGGAACGATACGCTGCTTTTTGCGTTTGCCCGTGACGCGAACCATCTTTTCGCGAAAATCAACATCGCCGAGGTTGATACTGACGAGTTCGCCGACGCGAATGCCGGTGGCATATAGAAACTCGACAATCGCTCTGTCGCGGCGCCCAAGGTCCGTGTTGATGTCGGGCGTTTCGACAAAACGGACGGCATCCTCGATCGATAGATGGTTTGGCAGCTTGCGTTCGATCTTTGGCGTCGCGACCTGTTTGGCAGGGTTGGATTCGATCTTGCCTTCACGGACGAGAAACTGGAAAAACGTGCGAAGGCTGGCAAGCTTTCGGGCCACCGATGCCTTTTTATGATCGCCGTGAAGTGCTGCCATCCATTCACGAATGGTCAACCGGTCGATCTCATCAACTGGGACGTCCGCACGCTTTTCGACATTGAACAGATGCAACTTAAATTGGTCGAGATCGCTCGCGTAGTTGCGAAGCGTATGTGGACTCAGATTGCGCTCGTATTTGAGGTGCTGGAGAAACTGATCTAGCGAATCCTGAAGCATGAATGATCGGAACACCAAATATCAGACGATCTAAGCGTTTCCTTGAGGTATTGTCCGTTATCAGTTGTCCATTATCAATTACGCATCGGAACGTAGTAACCCTTACGGGTTCTGACGCTCACCTTCGTCTTTCCATTTACAGTCAGCGAGATATTTCGAAATTCGCCGCGTTTGTCGGCCTCGACATCCGGGTAATAGCTCAAGACATATTGTTGAGCAAGCTCGGCCGAGATCTGTCTGAAGGCCTCGTCAACTTCGTTTTCATCAATGGGCGAATAGACAGCGCCCCCGGTCTGTTGAGCGAGTTCGATCATCCGGCGCTCGGCGGTGAGGGCTCGGATGTTGGCATTGCCGCCGCGAACGCCGGTGCGCTTGTAGTTTTCAAACTCCTTTGTCTTTACGACATAAACCTGACAATCATTGATCTGGAGAGCTTTGACTACATCATTGAGCGTGGTTTTCATATCGCTGTATGTATCCTCGCCGTCTGAAACAATAACAATGACCCGGCGGCCCTGTGCAGATTTGAGATACTTGGCGACCTCGACGATGCCGTCTAGCAGCGCAGTCGCTCCTTTTGGGTCAGGAAAGAGTTCGATCGCTCGAGCCAAGAGCGAAACATCGCGTGTCAGAGGTTGTTCGAGCCGCGTATAGTCGGCAACGGAGAAGAGTGCGGCCATATCGCGGTCCGGCCGAACGACGCGGCGGAAAAACTTTTCGGCGGCCTCTCGTTCAAAGTCGCGGGCGATCATCACGCTCGACGAATTATCAAACAACATCGCCAGTCGGATCGGCGTCTCGCTGCGAGTTATGTCACCAATTTCGACCGATTTGCCGTCGATCAGAAGTTGAAAATCCTTTACTTGCAGGTTCGTAATCGCCCGACCGGTGGCGTCGAGCACCGAAACCGGTATCGGCACAAGTGCCGAATCGACCTTGATCACATCCGGGTCTTCTTTTGACTTGGGTGTCGGAGTGACGACAGGTTGAACAAGATCCGCCGCGGGCATTTTTGGTGAGGCGATATTAACCGACGGCCCGTTTATAGGCACAGGGGAAGGGGTCGGCGTCGTCTTTTGCCGGCCGGATTGCGCGGTCGTGGTTACGAACGTAGATCCAAGCGTCAGGATTATGAAAAAAATAGATCTCATTTGGCCGGCTATTGGATTACGAAATCGTCCTAAAATATGTCTAGACAAAAATTAACTTTACGCCGGCAAAAAGCAACACAACGGCCAGGACCCGGCGCAGCGTGATCGAGTTGTACTTTTTACTGCCAAGCGTTGAGCCGATAAGCCCGCCGACAACCGCCGCCGCGATCCAAACCCACACATTCGACGGCAGGGCCGAAACCTGTGCATAATTGCCCGCAAGCCCCGCAATCGAATTTACCAGAATAAAAAGCACCGAGACACCCGCCGCGACTTTCGTTTCCGCCCAATGCATAAGCAGTAAGACGGGCGTTAAAAATATGCCGCCGCCGACACCGACCATTCCCGAAAGCAGTCCGATGCAGGCTCCGATAAGCAGACACGCAACGATCGGCGGGTCCTTTACGCCATCGTCGCCCTTCAGATTTATCGCCAGCCTAACCGCCGCCAGACACAATACGGCGCCGAGCACCATCTTATAAACATCGGTCGGCAAATGGATCATCCCGCCAACAAATGCCATCGGAATTGACGCAACCGCAAACGGTAAAAAGATCCGCCACGAAAAATACCCAGCACGGTAAAACTGCACCGTCCCGATCGACGCGACAAAAAGATTGAGCACCAGTGCCGTTGGGCGCGTCACCTCCGGAGCAACCGCTAAAAACGCCATCACGGCCAGGTAACCTGACGCCCCGCCGTGACCGACCGAGGAATAGAGGATGGCGACGACTAAGATGGCTAGAATGATCAGAAGTGTTGGATCCATATCACATGCCGGAACGCGGCCATCCCTGCCCGACATTATTCATCCATTCGTCCCAATCCTCCAATGCCCGCTCAACCTGTATCACGTGTCGCTCGCGTTTGTTGCGATGTTTTTTACGAAGTTCCGGTGGCAGCGGTTCGAGCAATCCAAACGTGATATTGACGGGCTGAAAGTTCTTTGTCTCGACATTTGAGACGTAACGGCAAAGCGCTCCGATCGCGGACGTCTGTGGAGCTGTGACCATCGCAGAGTCACGGAGAACATTGACGGCGTTTATCCCGGCTAGCCAACCCGTTGCGATGGACTCAACATAGCCTTCGACGCCGGTGATCTGGCCGGCGAAGAACACGCGCGGATCTGTACGCGTCGCGAGGGTTTCGTTCAGGATCTTCGGGCTGTTGATGAACGTGTTCCGGTGGATCTGGCCGAACTGCAAGAACTCGGCATTCTCCAATCCCGGGATAAGCTTCAAGACTCGTTCCTGCTCGCCGTATCGCAGATGGTTTTGAAATCCGACCATTCCATAGGCGTCGGCCATCATGTTTTCCTGTCGCAGCTGGACGCAAGCCCATGGTTCGCGGCCTGTTTTTGGATCGGGCAAGCCACGCGGCTTCATCGGACCGTATCGCAGCGTATCGACACCGCGGCGAGCAGCTTCCTCAATCGGTAGACAGCTCTCAAACCAATGCGTGTCCTCAAACCTTTTCAACGGCACCGAGCTCGCACCGATCAAAGCGTCGTAAAACACGGCATACTCGTCCGGCGACATCGGGCAATTTATGTAATCGTCGCCGCCTTTACCGTACCGAGCCGCCTTAAACGCGATCGACATATCGATCGAATCAGCCGCCACGATCGGAGCGATCGCATCATAAAAATAAAGCTGGTCGTCGCCTGTCAGCCGCATGATCTCTTTTGTCAAAGCATCCGACGTCAGCGGCCCGGTCGCGATGATGGTCGGAGTGCGGACACTCCGGTCCGCAAGGCTGCGGTCATCCGCAGCCTGATCTTTGCCGTGAGCCAAGGTGGACGCCAAAGCGGCGTCCATGCGGACAGGAGTGTCCGCACTCCGGTCGATCTGCTCGAGCGTCGTCACTTCCTCCCGGACGATCTCTATGTTTGGATGGGCCTCGATTCGCTCGGTGATCATTTCTGCAAACTTGATCCGATCAACCGAAAGAGCCGCACCCGCCGGGACCTTAGTAGCCTCCGCAACTTCCAACACCATCGATCCGCCCCGCCGAAGTTCCTCTTTCAACAAATACGGTGCCGACCCCGGTTCGTCCGTCTTGAGCGAATTCGAACAAACGATCTCAGCCAGCTTGTCCGTCCGATGCGCGGGCGTCTGCTGGACAGGACGCATCTCGTAAAGTTTGACCGTTACTCCGCGCTCTGCCGCCTGCCAAGCCGCCTCGACACCGGCGAGCCCGCCGCCGATCACATTTATGGTTTCTTTCATCGCTAATCAATTATAGATGAAAAGACGCTTCCGTTCGCATGCCGAAACAAACTGCTTTGCGGTGCGTATTCCAATTCAGTTACACTTTTCCAAATTCGCTTTTAAAATACGACTGTTTGCCGACATCAGTGAGAAAGCATCTGCCGATTTGACCAATTTCAAAGGAGAAAAATATGCGTTTTGCCAACCCGCTCAAAAAGTTCTTTGCGTTGCTCGCAATGATACTCATTACAATACCACTGCCGCTTTTGGCTCAGGACGAGAAGAAGCCGGACGAAAAGAAGGACGAGAAAAAGCCCGAGGGCTTGCCGATGAAGCCCGAATCGACGATCAAATTCACGACGAACGAAGGCACCTGGATGTCGCTCGACGTTTCGCGGGACGGTAGGATGATCGTATTCGATATGCTGGGCGATCTCTACACGATGCCGATCGAGGGTGGCACGGCGACTCGCATCCAGGGCGGGATGTCGTTCGAAAGCCAGCCCAAATTCTCGCCCGACGGGAATTCCATTGTGTTTCTAAGCGACCGCAGCGGTGCCGAGAACGTTTGGGTTTGTAAAACCGACGGTTCCGATCCGAAAGCGGTTACCAAGGACACCAAGGCGATGTTCGTTTCGCCAAACTGGACCGAAGACGGCAATTACATCATGGCGTCAAAATCCGATCAATCGATAGGTACGTTTTACCCCTTTATGTACAACAAAGACGGAGGTTCCGGTGTAACCATTGGCCCACCGGCGCCGCCGCTTCCAGGTCCCGGACAAGCCGGACCCGCCGCTCCTCGTATGAACATTATGGGCCTTGTCGCTTCGCCTGATGGCAAGTTTATTTACTCAGCCGTCCGAACCGGAGCCTTTGGCTACAACGTTCAATTCCCGTTATGGCAGGTCCAACGATTTGACCGCGATACCGGCGAACTCTCACGAATTACAAATACCCAGGGCAGCGCAATGCGGCCCGTCCTGTCTCCGGACGGTAAGAATATGGTCTACGCAACGCGATATCAGACAAAGACCGCCCTTCGCGTTCGTAATCTCGAAACCAATCAAGAGCGTTGGCTCATCAACGATGTCACTCGCGACGATCAGGAATCGCGTGCAACGCGGGACACATTTCCGGGCTATGCATTTATGCCGGACGGAAGATCGCTGATTTTGCCACTGAACGGCAAGGTCGCCCGCGTCGATTTTGCAACCGGCAAAGCTACCGATATACCTTTTACGGTCAATGTCGAGGCCGAGATCGGCCCGCGGATCCATTACGATTACCGCGTCGACGACAGCGCCAGCGTCAATGCACGGCTGATCCGTTATCCTGCGGTCTCCCCGGACGGTAAACGCGTTGCGTTTACTGCGTTTAGCAAACTCTATGTAATGGACCTGCCTTCGGGCACGCCCAGACGCTTGACCACAGGCGGCGATGGAGAATTTATGCCGACGTGGTCGCCGGACGGCCGATCGATCGCCTATGTGACATGGACGACCCAGGGCGGAAATATTTTCTCGGTTTCTCCAGACGGCGGAAACGCTCGAAATCTGACCAATTCGCCATCCTTTTATTCATATCCGACATATTCGCCCGACGGATCGAAGATCGTTTTTATTACCGGTGCGGTCGACGACCAGCTTTTCGCGGATATTCGGGAAGATCATGGGTATAACTCCCCCGAGGAAGCGATTCTCCACGACCCGGCGTCCGCGGGTGAGATCACCGGTTTGGGTGGCGCGTCGGGTAACGACCTTCGATACATTCCCGCCGGCGGTGGAACGTCTGTTCATATAGCTCCAACGCAGGGCGGGCGATTTCCGCATTTTTCGGATGACCCCGACCGAGTTTATTTAACGACCGGCCAGGGTCTTTCCTCCGTTCGTCTCGACGGTTTTGACCGCAGAACACACGTTCGCGTCACTGGTCAGGGAGCACCACCAAATCAGCCGACTGCGGGAATAATGAAGATATCGCCGGACCGCAGCCGCGTTTTTCTGGAACTGCAGGGCAAACACTACATTATTACGGTTCCGCGCTCGGGAAGGGACACGGTGAACGTTAGTCTAGCCGCACCGACCTCAAGCGTTCCAGCCAAAAAAATGTCGGTTTATGGCGGCGATTATCTCAACTGGTCCAAAGACGGTAAATCGGTCACGTGGTCATGGGGTACCAAGCTTTACCGACAATCAGTTACGGAAGACAAACCCGAAACGTACGACATAACCGTCTCCGCGCCTCGTCACAAACCGACCGGAGCGGTCCTGCTTACTGGCGCCCGTATCATCACGATGAAAGGTGACGAGATCTTCGAAAAGGGCGATATCTTGATCACCGATAACCGCATTTCCGCGGTTGGGATGACCGGAAAGGTTACCGCTCCGGCTGCCGCAAAGAAGATCGACGTCACCGGCAAGACGATCATTCCCGGTTTTGTGGACGTCCACGCACACATGTGGCCGCCCCGTGATCTTAACCAGCCGCAGGTTTGGCAGTATCTAGCCAATCTGGCATATGGCGTCACGACGACACGTGATCCGCAAAGCTCGACGACCGACGTTTACGCTTATGCAGATCTCGTCGAAACGGGTGACATCCTCGGCCCGCGTGTATTCACGACCGGCCCGGGTGTTTTCTCAAGCCTCGGGTTTGACGACAAAGATTCGGTCTTTAATTACATCAAACGGTATCGTGACGCATACAAGACGGACACGCTAAAGGAATACGTGGTCGGCGACCGCAACGTTCGTCAGTGGGTCGCAATGGCGTGCATCGAAAACAAGATAACGCCCACTACCGAGGGAGCTCTCGATATGAAGCTCGATCTGACGCAGATGATCGACGGCTATTCGGGCAACGAACACGCTCTGCCGCTGCAGCCTCTCTATAAGGATGTCACCGAGTTTGTTGCAAGATCGAAGACCTACTACACGCCGACTATGATCGTCGCCTATGGCGGGCCGTGGGCAGAGAATTACTACTTCCAAAACACGGACGTGCTCAACAGCCCGCGTATGAACCGATTCATCCCGCGCGAATTGCTTAATTCGATGATGCGTCGCCGCGGCCAATGGTTCCGGCCCGAGGAATACAACTTTTCAATGATCGCCAAGGGTGCGGCAGACATCGTCAAAGCCGGCGGCCGTGCCGAGATCGGCGGCCACGGCCAGATGCAGGGTGTCGGGTTTCAATGGGAAGTCTGGTCTATGAACACCGGAGGCATGTCCACCATGGACACGCTCCGTACGGCCACGATCTTTGGTGCCGAGGCCATCGGGCTCTCGCAGGATGTTGGATCGCTGGAACCCGGCAAAATGGCGGACCTTGTCATTTTCGACAAAAACCCGCTCACCGATATTCACAACACAGAATCGATCAGGATGGTTATGAAGAACGGCGAGCTTTTTGAAACGGACACACTAAACCAGATATGGCCGGTTCAGAAAACTCTCGGTAACCAATACTGGTGGAATCTGGATCCGAAGTAGATCGGAGCCACTCTGGGATCACCTTGCCGAGCCGATCATGGCCCGGCTTTTTTTCATCAAGAAATCCGACCAGACGACTTCGGCGTTATTTCTGACTGGCGCCCTTTTCGCGAAACTGGATTATCAGTTTTCTGATATTCGGGCCGTCCGGGTTGGTGTCGCTTTCAGGTATTTTTCAAGCTGATTAGCTGCGTCGTTATAGCGGTTTCGATTGTGGGCGTACAGCAACACCAGGTGCCAGTGAATGTCCGGGAGCTTACCGTCATCCAACCGCTCTGCCTTTGCAAGAGTTTTCTCAGCCGCATCGTACTGACGTATACGCCGCTGTGACACGCCGAGCACAAACAGTGCCGCAGGAGCGTCTTTTTCGATAACCAACGCCTTATTGGCCGCCTCGATCGCCGCATCAAATTTTTCCAAGGCAAAATTCGCGTAGCTAAGCCCGTACCAGCTATCGTAGCTTCGGGAATTGGCCGCCGCGGCCTTAGTAAATGAGCTGCGTGCGTCATCGTATTTTTCGATCTTCATGTACTCGACGCCAAGTCGTACATGCGAAAGAAAATACGTAGGAAAGATGGTGATCGCCTGTTTCAATTCTTCAATGCCGTCATCAACTTTGTTTGCCGCAAGCAGCGAGACCCCGGTGTCGAAGTGGGTCTGAGCATCCTTGGGAATGTCCTGCGCGAATAAAACAGCCGCGTTTGGAGCTTCGCGGGTTTTTCGGGGTTCAAGGTTAATATCGATCTGCACATTTTCCGTGTCCTTACCAGCGATACCGCCGCCGCCGAGTTCGACCCGCTGGGTCTGTTCGGCATAGTCGGTTTCAAACGGCAGGACACGGATCGACCAGTCGCCGGACGTGAGGCCGATAAACATAAATCGCCCACCGCTGTCAGTTTGAACGCGGGCGACGACGCTGTTGACCGAATTTATCAATTCGACCTGCGCACGCTCGATCCGGGTCCTGCCCGGCCCAAATACGAATCCACTTATGGAGCTCCGAGTTTGAGCCACAAGAACGATGGCCGCACATAAACATAGAAGGATGCCGAAAAAGAGAAATGAACCGCGAAAACGATTGAATGCCATTACAAACTTTACTCCAAAGGCTGCTGGAAACATGACGTTTCCGATCCGGGACATGTCGGTCGAGATCTAACTAAACTCGCTTTATTTCATATTATCCTCGACCTACGAAGTTTTCAAACATTTTGTGTTTTTCCGGTCGATTTATCTGTGGGCTTGTCGGTGTGCTCACCCGGTTTGCCTATTACGCCGGGCTAAAATACCATTTTGAAGTAATGAAGATATTTCACGGGACCGAGAATGCCAGCATTGCGCGGCCAACGGTTTTGACACTGGGCGTTTTTGACGGGCTCCACCTCGGCCATCAGCGAATAATGCAAACCGTTGTGGAACGGGCGAACGCTATCGGAGCAGTACCGACGGCTATCACCTTTGACCCGCATCCGCGTGCTGTTTTGCATCCGGAGTCAGCCCCGCCGATGCTCCAGACACTGGATCAGCGGCTTGCGAACCTCGATGTGCTCGGCATCCAACAGACGATCGTCATTCCATTCTCGCGTGAATTTGCAGGCCAGCCTGCCGAGGAGTTTTTGACGAATATTATCTACGACCGCCTGCAGGCTCGCGAGGTTTACCTTGGTAAGGGATTTGCTTTCGGCAAGGACCGCGGCGGCAATATAGACCTTCTGCGAAAGATGAGCAGCGAGCTCGGGTTTGTGGCCGACGAGGTAGACGAGGTCCAGCTTCACGGACACCGCATTAGTTCCTCGGCGATCCGGAAACTGCTCGCCGTGGGACGCGTCAACCTTGCTCGTCGAATGCTTGGACGTCCCTATGGCGTCGAAGGTGTTATTATCCGCGGCAACCGGCGCGGCCATACGATCGGCTTTCCCACGGCCAATCTCAAACCGCACAACCGCGTGATACCGCGCTACGGCGTTTATGCGACGGCGACGCTGATCGAAGGTAAATGGCGAAAGAGCATTACAAATATCGGTGTGCGGCCGACATTTGAATCCGACTCCGAACCTTCGATCGAAAGCTATATTTTCGACTTTGACGGAGACCTATATGGAGACGTACTGCGGGTTAGATTTCTTTACCGGATCCGCGACGAATGCAAGTTTAACGGGATCGAGGAGTTAAAGGCCCAAATCGAACTTGATTCGGACCGGGCAAGGAACTATTTTCACCATCGGGGCGTACAGAACATGCTGGAGATACTGTGAAGATCACCCAAGTTAAATACAAAGCAAAGATTTGCTACGGCATCGAAACATTCGACTGGGACATGCGTGAATTTGCCGTCTATGACAATAACGGCTACATGCTGCAGTTCAGGAAAGAGATAACGGAATAATCAATGAGTATTTCAGCCAGTGAATTAGTAACGCTAACGAAGGACCGTCCGGCATCACCGAGCGACAGCGATGCGTCGCATGCCCTTGTTTCGACGGAGGATCTGCCGATCGCAAAACAGGTCACGAACGCCCAGCGGATCGAAGAAGAACGATTACTCCAGAAAAAGGAGACGGAGGTCGAGAAACACTATCACGGTCTTCATGGCTATTGGAGGCTATTTCAAATATCACGTGTAATCGCGATGCTCTCGCTATACTTGTTTCTCGACCAGCTTGATATCCATCGCGAGCGCCAGGCCGAGCATAAAAAGTATCGGATGAAAACCGCACTGCGGCTGACCCGATTGGCCGTATATGGAGAGAAACTCTATTCGATCAGACTTTGGCTAACACATCGGCTGCTCGGCCTGGTTCGTTGGCTTATGCTGGGGTCGGAACTCGGTCGATTAAAAAATCAAGAGAAACAGGCAGTTTGGTTAAAGGAAAAGCTCATAGAACTTGGACCGACCTTTATCAAGATCGGCCAGTCGATGGGAACGAGGGCGGATCTTTTGCCGTTGCCCTTCGTCACAGAACTCGGCACGCTCGTCGACAGTGTTCCGCCATTTCCGAACGACGTCGCATTTGCCCGGATCGAGCATGAGCTCGGCTGCAAGATCAATGAGATGTACGCAGAGTTTGAACTTGAACCGGTCGCCGCCGCATCGCTCGGGCAGGTTTATCGGGCCAAACTGCACACGGGCGAAGAGGTCGCGGTAAAGGTCCAAAGGCCAAACCTGGAGGCGACGATCAAGGGCGATATCATCATCCTCAAAAAGGTGGCACGATTTGCCGAGAGATATCCAAAACTCAATGAAAACGCCGACTGGGCCGGAATGCTTCGCGAATTTGACGTCACGATCCACGAGGAAATGGACTATGCTGTCGAGGGCCGCAGTGCCGAGCGATTTCGGGATAATTTTAAGAAATGGTCAAATGTCCACGTACCAACGATCTACTGGAATGCGACCACCTCGAAGGTATTGACCATGGAATTTATCCACGGCACAAAAGTGACCGACCTGGAGGAGCAGAAGCGTCTCGATATCTCGCCCGAAAAGGTCAACCGGCTACTGATCAAGACCTATCTCAAACAGCTCCTTGAGGACGGATTTTTTCATGCCGATCCGCATCCAGGTAATCTTTTGATCATGCCGGACGGTCGCGTAGCATTCTTTGATTTCGGCATGGTCGGCCGAATAACTCCGCAGCTCCAGGCCAAGATGATCGACGCATTTTTTCACGTGGTTTCCAAAGACGCCAGCGGCATCGCCGATGACCTGATTGCCCTTGATTTTCTAAAACCTGGCACCAGTCATGAGGTCGTGAAGCCCGTCGTCGAACGGATGTTCCAGTTTCACCTCGACAGAAAACTCAAGGATATTAACTTTAAAGAACTAACTTACGATCTGGCCGACGTGATGTACGACTATCCATTCCGCCTGCCGTCCAATTTCACCTATATTATGCGTGCCCTGATGACGCTCGAAGGAATTGGTATCATTACGGATCCGGAATTCAACTTCTTCGAAACGGCCAAGCCATACGCTAAGGAATTCATGTTACGCCGTGAGGGTAATGATTTTCGAAAGATCTTTGTCGATAAACTGATGGGACGCGATGAGGGCGGTAAGATCGATTGGGACCGCACTTGGAAATTGGCGAAGATGGCATTCAAGACGGTGTTGAATACCGGCACTTGATTGCACCTCAATACTCAAAATGACACGCGACATCACGGACCGGACGAGTTTTGAGCGGGCTCGTGAACTAGTGTTGACCCACGGTTGGAACTCGACGTGTTTCCAGATAGTAAATCCGGGTATCGAATATTGGTTCGGTGCTGACGGCGAATCAGTTGTTGGTTACGTCACATCGGGCCGTTCATGGGTTGTGGCTGGTGCGCCGGTGTGCAGCAACGAACAACTGGCTGACGTTGTCGACGCATTTGAGGCGGACGCAAAACGGTCCAACCACCACGTCTGCTATTTTATGGCCGAGGCTCGCCTTGAGGCCGTGTTCCACGATTCCAAGGATCATGCTCGCGTCCTGCTCGGAGCCCAGCCGGTTTGGTATCCGAAAAACTGGGCGACAATAATGGAGGGTCGCTCCTCGCTGCGGGCACAATTTAGCCGGGCGAGAAACAAGGGCGTGACGATCCGTGAATGGAGTATCGAGGCAGCCACGAACGATCAACGGCTGCGAGAATGTCTCGAGGCCTGGTTCAGCCTGAAGGGCCTGCCGCCACTTCATTTTGTGGTCGAACCGGAAACGCTCGGGCGTCTTGAAAATCGACGGATCTTTGTCGCGGAACACGGGACGGAGGTGGCCGCTTTCCTCGTACTTTCCCCGATCCCGGGCCGCAACGGCTGGCTGACCGAACAGTTTCCTCACGACCCAAAGGCTCCGAACGGGACAGTGGAGCTAATGATGGACTCTGCGATCCGCGTGTTGGCGGACGAAGGTTTCGACTATGTCACGCTCGGCTTGTCGCCACTGTCCAAACGAGCCAGGATCGAGCCGTTCGATAACCCCGTATGGCTGAGAATTCTGCTGGCCTGGATGCGAAAACACGGACAAAGGTTCTATAATTTTGACGGCCTCGACGCATTCAAGGCGAAGATGACGCCCGAGCTTTGGGAGCCTGTATTTGCTATCTCAAACGAGCCGAAATTCTCGGCCGGCACGCTCTATTCGATCGCCCTTGCGTTCACCGACGACAAGCCGTTTCGCGTGATTGCGGGCGGGTTGAGAAAGGCGATAGCTACGGAGTTCGCGACAGTGCGGAGAAAGTTGTCGAAACGCTAATTTCTCCTCAACAACCTAATTACACCGAACCTCAAACAGATGAAAAGCCGGCTAGATGTTGTCCATATCAAGAATGACTTTGCGGTAGCTGCCCTCGATAACCCAATGTGGAAGCAGGCCAACGAGACAGTCGTGTGCGACTATTGGTCGGGCGAGGCGGCTCCCATCGGGCGACATTTTACCGCAAACCTGCTGTGGTCAGATGAGGCGTTTTATATCCGGTTTGAAGCGAATCAGGCGGAACCACTTATCGTGAGCGAAAATCCTGACCTTTCAAAAAAAACCATGGGCCTGTGGGACCACGATGTCTGCGAGATCTTTATCGCGCCCAACAAAAACAACCCTAATAAATATTTTGAATTTGAGATCGCGCCGACCGGCGAGTGGATCGACCTCCGTGTCGAGGTTTTGCCGGACAAACGTGAGACCGATTGGGATTATGAGTCCGGAATGACCTCTGCAGCAAGAATCGAAAAGAATAGGGTCGTAATGGCGATCAAGATCGAATGGAAAGCCTTAGGGAAGCCGCCGAAGGCCGGGGACTTGTGGCTGGGAAATCTATTCCGCTGTGTTGGCAAGGATCCGACGCGGGGGTACCTATCGTGGATCGCAACCGAAACAAGCGAACCGAGCTTTCATGTTCCTTCAAAATTTGGGGAGTTTGAGTTTGTAAAATGACTCGCGATCAAACGGTCATACCTCCGTCTACGGCGATCGTCTGACCTGTTATATAGCTCGACGCATCAGAAGCCAAAAACACAACAACGCCCTTCAATTCACCTTCCTCACCGACACGCGGAATAACGTTGTTCTCTTGTATCGAACGTTCGTAAATGTCGATGACTGCGTCCGCCAATCGCGAATGAAAGAAGCCGGGTGCGATCGCATTTACGCGCATTCCTTTCCGGCCCCAGCTTGCCGCTAACTCGCGTGTGAGTCCGATGAGGCCGGCCTTGCTCGCAACATATCCCGCGTAAAACGGCCCGTTTGCGGACGATGTAAGCCCCGCGATCGATGCGATGTTGATGATCGACCCGCTGCCCTGTTTAAGCATTTGCCGGCCGGCCGCCTGTGCGAACAGAAAGCAGCCGGTCAGGTTGACGTCGATAACCTGCTGCCATTTCTCAAGCGGCATGTCCTCCGGCATTGCACCCCATGAAGTACCGGCGTTATTGATAAGAATATCGACGGCGCCAAATTTGGTGACGGTCTGATCGACGACCGCCTGAACTTCGTCAGGTTTCGCAACGTCGCAAACCACCCCGGCGACATTGAACCCCTTGCCTTCAAATTCCCTGACGGTATCTTCGAGCCACTCGGCACGACGGGCGCAGAGCATCAGATTCGCTCCGGCCTCCGCCAGCCCTTCGGCCATTTCTTTACCGATTCCTCGCGAGCCACCGGTGACGATCGCGGTCTTATTTGACAGATCGAACAGATCTCTTACATGTTTCGACATAATTGTTTTCCTAAATTATCAACCTTAATCGGCCAATTTACGAATTACGACATATTGCGATTAAATAAGTATATGGAGAAATCACAAAAAGAACTCGCTTTCCTACGCGATCTTTATGTTAAGGAAGAGTGGACCAAGCGGTTTACGGGGCTTGCCGACAAGCATATGGATCTGAGTGATTCGGAGAATATGCTTTATCTCAACGCCGGTTCGGGCGACCATGCCATGGCGATCTATGAGCGGTTCGGGGAAAAGACCGATATTTTCGCATCATGCGAGAACGAGGACTTTTTGGTTATCGCCCGGGACAAGGCTGCCGCGATAAGTTCCAATGTCGATTTTTCGACGATCCGGTTTGAGGATGATGCGTTTGACGCAGTGTTGGCCGACGCTACCTTCGTGCACCCGAAGGACGTAGAGGCGTTTATCGAAAATACCGTCCGCGTCGCCCGAACTGGCGGAGACGTCGCGATCTTTTTGCCGTCCGCCGGCAGCTTCGGCGAGGTTTTTTCGCTTTTGTGGGAGGTTTTGCTAACAGTCGACCTGCCCGATTACGGTGCCGAGATCGAAAGGCTTATTGCTGAGATACCAACCGTTTCCAATCTTGAGAGTCTTGCGAAACGTGCCGGATTCGTCAATATCAACACCCAGATGGCGACGGAGTTGTTCGAGTACGAAAGCGGTGATGAGTTCGTCACCGCACCGCTCGTCGCCGATTTTCTAATGCCAAATTGGTTGGAATCACTTAGCGTGGATGAGATCGAAAAGGTTAAGGCGCAGGTCGCTCATTTGATCGACACTGAGGAGGGAGCATTGCCTTTCAGATTTACGGTAAAAGCAACCTTGTTGAACGGAGAAAAGGAATGATCAAAGCTCATCTTCATTGATACTCGACACTTTCATCAAATGGCGTTGACCGAGAGACATCCCTTGATCGCTTCGTGTAAATTCTCGATCAATTCTTCGATCGAGTCGCCTTGAGTAGAGCACCCCGGAATTGAGGGAACCTCAGCCCAGAATCCCCCTTCTTCGGCCTCGTGTACTAAAACCTTTAATTTCATACGCCCGAAACATTCTTGACTTCGGTTCGACGCTTCATTTCGGCCATCAATTCCTCGTCGGACATTTGCCCAACCACCGGTGTGATCTGCGGCGGAGCAGTATTGGCTGTGAGCTTTGCTTGTTGTTCCGCCGCCTCATCTTCCTCGGCTTCGCGCATCCCTTCCTTAAAAGCTTTCCTCGTCTGCCCTAATGATTTAGCTAACTGCGGGAGCCGACCGGCTCCAAATAGCAGAACGATGATGCCGACCACAAACGCGATCTGCATGGGACTGTCGAAAATAAATAAAAGTATCGGAAATTGCATATTCACACTCACTCCAGCAACGGGTTTATACGTTTTTGGTTTCAGCTACTCGTCGCCGCATCTCAGCCATGATCTCATCGTCGGTTACTGCGGCCAACTCACCGTTGCGTAAATCTGATGACGGCCCCGGAGAAGGCTTCTTCTCCTGCTCTTCGTCATTGGAGTCCCGCAAAGCATCTTTTAGGGCCTTGCGCGACTGCCCGATCGATCTGGCAAGCTGTGGAAGACGAGTCGCTCCAAACAACAGGAATATTACTAAAACTATCGCGATCAGCTCGCCAGCACCTAATCCGAGCATATTTGTCTATTCAAATTATCTTCAAATCTCCGATCGCGTTCGCTTTTGAAAAGACCCAAACGAACTCGACTCACTGTACTTCTATGATACAGCCATTATCGCAATGATTCACGCAGTATTTTGCCGCTTCGCCCTAAAGCGATCTGTCGCGTCGACGAGCGCCGATATTATGCCCTTTTCCGAAACGGAGTGCCCTGCGTCAGGCACGACGTTAAATTCGGCTTCCGGCATGGCTTTGTGCAGGTCCCACGCCGAGGTGATCGGGCAAACCACATCGTATCGGCCCTGGACGATCACTGTCGGAATATGTCGAATCTTATCGATATTTTCGAGCAGATAATTCTCCGACGGGAAGAACGAATTGTTCATAAAATAATGACATTCGATGCGGGCAAGGCTCAGTGCCTCGTGTTCACCCTCCCAATGTTCCATCAGGTCAATGTCGGGATAAAGCTTCGACGTCGCTCCTTCCCAAACGCTCCATGCACGGGCCGCCGCGATTCGTGTTTCTCGGTTGTCGCTGGTTAGCCTCGTGTAATAAGCGGAAATAAAGTCACCTCGCTCATCTTCAGGGATCGCATCCCGGTACCTCTCCCAATAATCAGGAAATATCTCGGACGCCCCATACTGATAAAACCAATTAAGCTCCTTTTTCCGGGTGAGAAATATCCCTCTGAGAATGAGACCCAGACATCGACCAGGGTGAGAGACCGCATACGCGAGACTCAAGGTACTTCCCCAGGACCCGCCGAAAACGAACCACTTGTCGATGCCGAACTTCACACGGAGCGATTCGATGTCATTGATCAGTTCCCATGTCGTGTTTTCACGTAGCTCCGAGTGCGGTGTGGACTTGCCGGAACCACGCTGATCGAAAAGCACCACATGATAAGTTGCCGGATCGAAAAACTGCCGATACATCGGTATCAATCCACCGCCCGGTCCACCATGCAAAAACACCACCGGAATACCGTTCGGATTGCCGACGCGCTCATAGTAGATCGTGTGGAGATCCGAAACGACATACATGCCGCTGTCAAATGGTTCTATTTCCGGATAGAGATTTGCCATATCCTTTGATGATACGCCAATTGTGGTCACCGTGTCAGTAACCCGCACGTAAGTAAGGGCTTCCTCAACACCGAAGAGCCCTTACTTACGTGCGGGCTACTGACACGGTTTTCTTTATAAGAAATTATCACTCCACAGTTGAAATACAAGGAGCGTCCAGAGTTGTTTGTGATGCGATGCTCGCCCGGTTTCGTGTTCCCTGATCATTCGCTCCACAGATGCAGGATCGAACAACCCTTGTGCCTTAAGCCTTTCAGGTGCCAGCATGTCGTGCATCAGAGGATTTAATCGGCCTTTTAACCACTCGGCTACCGGAATGCCGAAGCCTTTTTTGGGGCGGTTCAAAATATTGTTGGGCAGCAGCCCTTCGACTGCTTTTTTGAGGATGTACTTGCCCTTCTTTCCTTTGAGCTTGTATTCGAGCGGCAGGCTTGCGGCGAACTGAGCGACACGCGGGTCGAGGAACGGGGCACGAGTTTCGAGAGAGACAGCCATCGCGGCACGATCGACCTTGGTCAGGATGTCCTCGGCCATGTAGAAATTCATGTCCAGAAACTGCATCTGCTCGATCTCGTCCACGGCATCGCAGAGAGCGAGCATATCGCGCGGCCCGCGATAAATGTCATCGTCCGTTGCAGTTCGAATATCGGGCAATAGCAGTTGATACTGTTCCTCAGCGGCGAACGAGCCGAACCAAGAATGGTGCCGCTCAACGACATCGAGGCCCGCGGCGCGAACAAACCGCTTCGCCTTGTAATCGAAAGATAGATTCTTGGTGGAGACCGGCAAGCTCCGTACGACCGGTTCGATCAGGCCGGACCGCAGGAATTTTGGAACCGTGTTGTATGCTCCTGCGACCTTGTGAGCGTAATACATCGGATAACCCGCAAATATCTCGTCACCTCCGTCACCGCCAAGAGCGACTGTCACATGTTTGCGGACAAATCGGGCGAGCAGATATGTCGGTATCAAGGAGCCGTCAGAAAGCGGTTCATCGAGCCAGGCTCCAATGTCTCCTATCAGATCTCCGGCGGTCGTGGCACTCAGCTTTTCCTCGTAATGTTCGGTGTCTAAATGCTTTGCTACCTGGCGCGCGTATTTCGACTCGTCAAATGAGTCTTCCTCAAATCCTATCGAGAAGGTTTTGACCCGCTCAGTCGCGTGCTGTACAGCAAAGGCCGCCACCGTCGAAGAATCGATCCCGCCCGAAAGCAAAATGCCGAGCGGCACATCCGACACAAGCCGCATCCGAACGGCGTCCGAGAGCAGATCTCGCAACTCGGCCGCGGCACTCTCTAGCGAGGGCATGTGACCGTTCTTTGCGAACGTTTGGTTCCAGTAACGGCGCGTTTTGATCTCGCCGTTTTCGACCGTCAGGACGTGGGCGGATGGCAGCTTTGAGATGCCCTTGTAGATCGAGTTTGGTGCCGGAACATAGTCGTACGACAGGTATTGTCGCAGTGCGTCGAGATTGAGTTCGGGCTTGACCGAAGGATGAGCTAGCAATGCTTTTGGCTCTGAGGCGTAGATCAGCTTGCCGTCGAAAATGCCGTAGTAGATCGGCTTCTCACCAAAACGATCGCGGGCGATAACGAGCCGTTTGCGAACTGTATCCCACAACGTGATCGCGAACATCCCGTTAATATGATCGACAAAATCGTCGCCGTATTCTTGATATAGATGGGGAACGATCTCGGTGTCGGTCTTCGTAACAAATTTGTGTCCGCGTTTTTCGAGCGTCTCGCGGACCTCGCGATAGTTGTAAAGCTCGCCGTTCATCATCACTACGATGCTTTTGTCCTCGCTAAATACCGGCTGGTCGCCGGTGTGCAGGTCGATGATCGACAACCGCCGCATGCCCAACGCGACCATGTCGTCCATCCAAATACCCTCAGAATTTGGCCCGCGATGCACGATCCGTTCGCACATCGAGTGCAGAACTGCTTCGTTGTGATCTTGATGAGATTGTCTGAGGTTTACCCAACCTGTGATTCCACACATTTTAACTAATGCAATCTGATGATCCCCATCGGTTCAACACTTTGAATATTATTGACCCTCTGAATTACAAACCGAAATCGCATGCCATTAGACGTGAATCCCTCGGTGGATTTATAGGACTCGAAGCGACCCCTAAAATCTGCATCCAGTATCCAGTCTAACTTCGTTTCTCCCTCGTACTGCCGACCATAAAAGTCGCAAACCATTCGGCTGTTCTCATCATTCGATCCGCAAACAGAAGCCTGAAAATCTGATGAAAAGTCGAGATCAAAAAGAGGATGTCGAGACTCGCAGGCCTTGTCGCCAAACGTATAACCGGATGCCCCGACTCGATACATAGATGTCTTCAAGACTATCGTCTTGTCTTGATAGCTGTTCGGAGAATCGATTAGCTCGCAAATATTCAGAACTGCCGGAACTTCGACTAACGCACTCACGTTTGCTTGTTGTGTGGTTTCCGGTTCTGCAACGTTTGACCGTCCGCTACTGTTGCAACTTAGAAATAAGAAGGCGACCGAAAGAATCGCGCATATGTCCAAGTAATTTGTTCGCGACGTCATTCGGTTATTCTCGTTTCTATTTATCGAACCCTATCTTTTCCCGGACGGCATATATCGCCTTATCCTGCGACTCGTGGTAGGTGCGAACAGAGAGCTCGGCAAGCAAGCCCATCAGGAAGAACTGGACCGAGATCGCGAGCATTACGACCGCTATTATCGGCAAAGGCGTCAGGATAAACGAAACACCCTCGGCGATCTTGAGCACGATCGCCCAAACGCCCGCAACCAGCGAAATAATAAACGCGATCATTCCAAATGCTCCAAAAACATAGAGCGGTTTGGTCTGATACTCAGCCATGAACTTGATCGTGATCAAATCGAACACGACTTTGATCGTACGCGAAATGCCGTATTTTGATTTGCCCATCGTCCGCGCATGATGATCGACCGGTATCTCGGTCACGCGGGCTCCGGCCCAGCTTGCATAGATCGGAATAAAGCGGTGCATTTCGCCGTAGAGCTTTACGTCCTGTATTACTTCGCGGCGGTAGGCTTTGAGCGAGCAGCCGTAATCGTGCAGTGGCACGCCGCCGATCCAGGAGATGATCCGGTTGGCGATCTGTGACGGTATTTTGCGAGAAATGAGCTTGTCCTGACGATTTTTGCGCCAGCCCGACACAACGTCATAGCCCTCGTCAAGCTTGTCGAGCAAGCGTTTGATATCCGCCGGGTCGTTCTGCAGATCTGCGTCCATCGGGATCAGAATTTCGCCTTTCGCGGCGTCGATCCCGGCGGACATCGCCGCCGTCTGGCCGTAATTTCGCCGGAGAGAGATGACCCGAACGCGATCGTCTTCGTGGGCGAGGTCACGCAGAACCTTTAGAGAGTTGTCGGTAGAACCATCGTCGACATAGATCACCTCCGCCGTTTTCCCCAGTGCGTCGAGCGCGGCCGCGATCTTGGCGTGCATCGGCCGCAGGTTTTCTTCTTCATCAAGGACCGGCAAGAAGAGCGAGAGTTCCGGCGCCGCTTGGGTTGTCTGTTTGTTGGCGGTAGCTTTCATCGATATCACTTAAAGAAACGTATTAATTTACACTTTTCAGCAGAATAGTGCAGGCGGCGGCGGAATAAAAGGCGTGAGATTTAGACTGCGGCAATTATCGAGCGTACGAGACCTGCATCGGCAACCGACTGCGAATACTCCGGCGGCCTCAGCGTTCCGCCCATAAAGACGCGTTCATTGCGGTACTTCATATGACTCGCGATCTCGCGAAAACCGGTAAAGTGCACCTCTTTAACACCAGTGTCCGTAACAACCCGCTTGATGTTCCGTTCGTTCAGATTGCCGCAAGCCATGATCGAAATACGGCCGGCCGAGTCTGCGACAAGGTCTCTAATAAGCTCGGAGCCTTCGACGGCGGTCGCCTCCTGTCCCGATGTCAGGATGCGATCGACGCCCAGATCGGCCAGTTCGTTAAGGGCTTTGAACGGATCGCGACAGACGTCGAACGCCCGATGAAAAGTAACTGACATTGGCCGCGCAAGTTCGGTCAATTCGGCCACTCGTTTTATATCGACATCTCCTTCCGAGTCGAGAATACCTATGACGACCCCATCAACCCTGAGGTTTTTCGCTGCCTTTATATCGTATTTCATTATCTCGAATTCAGTATCCGAATAAAGGAAATCGCCGCCACGCGGGCGAATGATGACATGAAGCCCTATCTGGAGCAGTTTGCGGGCCACCTCGATCGAGCCATAGCTCGGCGTCGTTCCGCCTTCCATGAGGTTGTCACAAAGCTCGACACGGTCTGCACCGCCATTTTGCGCAGCTACGGCCGATTCGACCGAATCGACGCATATTTCCACCTGAACTTTTTCGCTCACGACGGCTTCCTCGCCACGACCACTATCGATACTCCGAACGGAAAGTTGAAATTTCGCAGCCAAAATCTTTCGGCACCGAATAGTTTGCCGAAAACACCATTCAGAGCCGAAACGTTTACATTGTTTTCGGACTCGGGTTTGATGCCCGTGATCTTCATTATCGTTCGACCAGCAAGGATCGGGGCGAAGAATGTCCAATTGGCGTAAGTGGCCCGCTCGATCTCGTAACCCGCGGATTTGAGCCGTTCGACGATCTGCTGTTTGTTGTATCGAATCCGGTGATTTGAGATATCGTCCTGCACGCCCCACAGCCACATAAAGGCTGGCACGAAGATGAGGGAATAACCACCGCTCCTGGTAACGCGAAACATCTCCTTTAACCCGGCGATGTCGTCATCAAGATGCTCGACAACATCAAGAGCCGTCGTCAGGTCAAATGTTTCGTCCGCGTACGGCAGAGTTTCGGCCAACCCTTTTTGAACTTTTAGGCCTTTGCGGCGGCAAAATTCCAGTGCATCATCCGACACATCCACGCCTTCGGCCTGCCCGTAGTGCGACAGCATTTCAATATTGGCTCCGGTTCCGCAGCCGACGTCGAGAATGTGGAGTTCGGAGTTCGAAACGGCGAGTTTTTCACCAATTCCCTTCAAGAAGCTGTCCAGGATCGAGCGCCGCCCGACAAACCACCAATGCGAGCCCTCGACCTCGTCCATGATGGCATACGTATGCTGCTGCATTTCCTGCGGTAAACTCGCACTCATATTACGTTTAGATCCAATTTCAGGTCTGGCTAACCTAGACCGAACAGGCGGGAAATAAAAGACGGTTCGGTCTTCGATTTGAGCCCCAGCATGTCGGTCATCAGGATACCCTGATTGTCCGCCGTAACGCCGTATCCGTCCCGCATTCGGCCGTCTATTCCATTCATATCGATAAACGGCTTACCGTCTGCGTCGAGGGCGAGGAGGCCGAGTTTCAGGCCGTCGTCGATAAAGTCGGGTTCACCGATCAATTCTAGATATTCGGCGGAGACGACTGCGGCCCGATGCTCAAGGTCGTAGAGCGTTGGATCGACTATGCCTAACGGATCGATATCCGTATTCGAAAGGGTTGAGATCAGCCTCGCAAAATCGCAGGCGTGTAGCCCCTCGTGAACGATCGTTCCCTGACATCCGCGCTGCCCCGCAACGTCGAAGGTCCAGTCAGCGAATTTGATATAGACCTCACCCAAAGCCTCTTCGATATCAAGCGTCTCGTTTCTGATCCGTTTATTGGTGTCCCCCGCATTTATTATCCCCGTTACGCCCGAACAGTTGATCTTTTTCAGCGGCACAAACTGGATCCTTACCTTACTGTCGCGAATAAGCTTGGCGGTCTCGACATGGCCCGGATTACCCTTTTCGATGACAACGGCGATCGCCTCTTCGACAGCGTCCCGATGCTTCGGTTTTATGTGTGATTCAAATCTCATTTTTCCAAGGAAATTTTAGTTTAGCTTTCCAAATCCGCACCAGCTGTTCTCATTATGCCACGTTATTTCTACGTCACCGGCGCCGATCTCGTTCCACCAACCTGAGAAATCATCTTTCGAAATATAGAATGCGGTCGGAGCCACGAGGTGATCGAAGACGATATTGTGTTGCTCACGCCATCCGAAACTGCCGAGATGGTTCAGATACTCGTTGTAAAATAGTCGATTAGCGATCGGCTTTGAAGCTGCATTTATCGGCCGATAAACGAGTTTTGTCGTCAAGAAAACCCCAAGGGTGGGCAGCTTTGACAGTTGGTATAGCATCGGCTGACTGATCTGGGAAGTAAAGCCGGTTCGGACAGGATTGACGTACTTGGATATCCATTCGTTGTTCTCGGCTCCGTAAACCCAGGCTGAAACGTGTCCGCCTTTTTTAACCTTTGAAGCCAACGAGATGAACGCCTTTTTCGGATCAGGTGTGTGGTGCAAGACGCCAACGCTAAAGGCGTAATCGAAAGCCCGTTTTAGCGGTAGCTTGAATATGTCGCACTGGATGATATGGGCGTTCGGCATCTCTCGCGTTAAGGCGAAGGCCGACTCGACACCGTCGCCAAGGTCGACGCCGACCACCTCTTTCGCTCCCCATTCGGCGGCGAGTTTGGTGTGACGGCCCTTGCCGCAGCCACCCTCCAAAACTAATTTATCTTTGAAAAAATCAGGCTTGACCGGCTGCAGCCATCCGAGGAATTGATCTGAGTATTTTGCGTCTTCTTGTGTGAAATTAGTCCATTGCCATCCAAAATTCTCGGCGGTCGCAGCCTTGTCCTCCTCGATCTTCGACAGGTCGACAAACCGCGGCACTCCGCGAACGACTTTGTATTCGCGTGTGCACTTTTTGCATGTCAGCACGCCCTCAATTATCTCGCGATCTTCGTACTTGCTTGCAAACGCAAGCAATATATCGCCGCCGCATGTCGGACATGCTAATAGGTCCAAAAGCTTTTCTTTCATCAATTTTTCTTCACCGCATCATGCAGTGATCGCCAGGATAGATGCAATCGATCGTCTATCTTTTGCCAGTGTTCTTCGGTCACGCCGCTTTTAACGGACGATGTCTGCGGCGATCCAAGCTCCTAGAACCGCGACCGCATCGAAACTACGCAGAAACGGCCGCATGAAATCTTTCGTAATCCGCGATCGGAAACGGCTGACGCCAGTTGAACTCGAATTCGTCGGTCTCGCGGTCGGCATATAGCTGTTCAAGGGTCGCCGCGAACGCCTTGCAAACCTCAAGCACCTTGCCTTGATGCGAAAAAACAAGCTCACGCTCATCGGAGTCGCGTTCGTCCGTCGGATATTGATAGATCTGGATCGTTACGGAATCTCCATTCCGGACAAATCGAAAATCGAACTCCTCCGGGTCGCGGTTCCACTTGATTAAATACTCATCTTCACCACTTCCAGCCTCGATCAACTCCGTCAAGATACGAATCAGTTCCGATAAGGCAAGTGCGTGTGGAGCATGCGCCGTCGTCGTATGAAATTCACTGACGCCATCGCTAAAACCGATCGACATCCAACCGCACTGCGGACTGTTAAAACTGACCTCAAGTTTCCCCGACATAAGCTAATTATGGTAACTTTTAGTGATTTAATCCACAAACCACCGATGCGGCAATATCACGATCTACTGAGACATATTTTGAACTCCGGCGTTCGGCACGAGGACCGCACCGGCGTTGGCACGATCTCATCATTCGGCTATCAGACTCGTTTCGATCTTCGCGAAGGATTTCCGATCGTGACAACTAAAAAGGTGCCTTTTCGGTGGGTCGCGGAGGAACTATTTTGGTTTCTTTCCGAATCGACTGACGAACGGGAGTTAAACGCACGCGGTGTCGACATCTGGGCGGAATGGGCAACGGTGGAACAGACGGCAAGGTTTGGACGCGAAGCGGGTGATCTCGGGCCGGTTTATGGTTACCTTTGGCGGTCGTTTGGAGGTGACTATCCGACAACCGATGGCGTCGATCAGATCGCGAGGTTGATAAGCGAGATCGAAACAAATCCGAATTCGCGGCGGCTGATCGTGAGCGGTTGGGACCCTCGTGTTTGCGACGATGTCGCACTGCCGCCATGTCACACTCTGTTTCAATTCAAGGTTGAAAGCGGCACAACTCTCCATTGCCAGCTATACCAACGGTCGGCTGACGCGTTTCTCGGGGTACCCTTTAATATCAGCAGCTATGCCCTCCTAACTCATCTTGTTGCTCACGTTTGTGGGCTTGAAGTGGGCGAATTCATTCACACCTTTGGTGATCTGCACATTTACTCGAATCACCTTGAACAGGTCAACGAACTGCTCTCACGCGAGCCAATGGATCTGCCAGCATTGGAATTTGTCGATGCTGACAGTTTGAAGGGATTAGATGGGTTACTCAATTTCGAATTTGAGAATCTGAAACTAAAGAACTATCAATCGTGGGGCAAGATCGCGGCTCCCGTTGCGGTTTAGTTCGTAGCGAACGAGGTGAAAATCTCGGACGGTTACGCTATTTTCAACGCAGAGTCCGCAGAGAACGCTGAAAGAAAGAAGATCTATTTTTTAACAATCGAATACTCGATCCGACGGTTTCTGTATTTACCGTCGACAGTGTCGTTGGTGGTGATCGGCTTAGTCGAACCGTAACCGCTGGTCTGGAGAATGGTGTCGGTGACGCCGAATTTTACGAGTTGGGCCTTTACGGCATTTGCCCTGGCATCGGAGAGTGTTTGATTGGACGCTGGCTGGCCAACATTATCGGTGTGGCCTCCCACCTCGAGGACAATACCGCTTGGGAGCTTCTGAATAAATCCAGCACCTTTCTTGAGGGCATTCAATCGAACCGCCGGAACGTCAGATTTTCCACTGTCAAAATTGATGATTAGTATATTCAGGGCCTTAACAAGAGCCTCAGCTGTGAATGGATCCGGCAACGCGTCAAGTGCCGAGTTATAACACCGCTCTGCCTTATCGTCCTCGCCAAAATGTATATTGCCGCAATCGTCCGTCGTTTTGGCAGCGATCGGTGTGCACCGTGCGATTATCGGTTCCGGGATGACCCCGTTACCGCCAGAAACTTTGCGTTTTTCGCACGTAAATGTTGGGTGAACGATACTGATCTCACGTTCGCCGGCTTTCAGGTTCTTTAAACGAGAAGAACCGTCCTCGTCCGAAACCGCGAGCGGCGAGCCGTCAACCTGGATCGTACTCCCGAGTGGAGCTCCTTTGACGGTTACTTCAAAGGCGGTATCTCGCTGTATCAGAAAATAGACTATTGCGAAGACGACGATCGCAAAAAAGAACATCGTCATTAGCCCGGCAGACACCCAAAACCAACCCGGCAGGCCGCCCTTACTCTTTCCCTCTTGCGCAGCTTGGGCCGCCGTCTCGGTAGGGGTCGGAGGAAGAATGTCATATTTCGCTCGCTCGGCGTCCGGAAGGCGAATGTACGGTGTCGTCTTATCAAAAGTCGGTTCAGCCGGGCCAAAATCTTCGGGGTTTATGCCAAGATCCGCATTGTTGATCTTGACGTTGGCCTCCGTCATACCCCATTCGGGTGTCGACGGCGCTTTCGTTCCCGGATAGAAGGTCTTATCGAAATCGCCTCCGCCCGTCTCAATGGGTTTGATATTTGTGACGGTCTTGCCCCATTCATCCGCAGGCGCAGCTTTTGGATAATTGTAATTTGTTTTTTCCCAGTCCGACGGAGATCCATCGTTTTTTGGCGTAGGGATATTGGGCGTCGTTACCGAAAAATCGTCCGGCGGAGGGGGTGGCGGAATTTTCTTATCGTCGCTCACTTAAAGAAATTTACTCCAACTGTCGTAAGAATATCCGAGCAGTTCGAGTTTAGCACAGGCGAATCAATTCGACAGACATCGTTCGCCGTCGCATATCCACGCCTATTTTACGTTGGGTGGCTGTGAGGCCTTGATTCGAATGGAAATACCGTCACCGACCAATAACAGCTTTCGAGCGTCATAAGTCGAGGTATTCGGCGAAACGTAGGATAGGAGGTACCGGTTGCGGCGAAGCTCGTCGCAGATCGCTTTGGCTGCAATTTGCGCGTCGTCAAATGCAAAAACTTTGCCGCCCGTGTTCTCAGCTAGCTGCTGGATAACGACCGGAGCTTTCGGCTGATCTCGCCGGTAAGCACCGCCCGTTCGGTCGCGTATCTGAAGTGCGTAGACCGTAATATTATGATTTTGCAGACGCGACGCTATATTGTCGAAACTTACTTTGCTGCCCCGATCCAGCCCATCGCCAATGATCACGATCGCGGTCTTCCGTGTTCCCGGCATAAGCGGCAACAGCACCTGGTCGATCGTTGAATCGAGTGCGTCAAATAGATATGGATTACCTTTTTTTCGAAAAGTGGCAAATGACGCCTCCATTTTCTTGGCGTCGTCCGTCCATTCCTGAATGATCTCGGCTTTCTCGTCGTAGGCAAGCGTGAACAACTGATCGCCTTCGAAGATCTCGTATGCAAATTGCATCGCCGCCTTTTTCATATCCTCGACGGTCGTCGGCAGAGTCAACGAATTGTCCACAAGCAAGACGATCTTGGCCGGTCCGGGATCGTAACTGAAGTTCCTGACTTTCTGCTCAATTCCGTTCTCATACAAGAACAGGTCTTCCACCTTGATCGGATTCGTCTTGTCATCGGAGCGTTTCGCGGTCACGGTCAAGATAGTCCCCACGATGTCGTTACCCGTGGAATTATGACGTGACTGACCGCCGGCAAGCGCCGCAAAAAGCAAGGCTGAGATCAGCACGCCAACTATTTCTTTCGCGAACCCTTTCATTCCTTTACGGACTTCGTCGTCTCTTTCGGTGTCTCTTTCGGCGTCTCTTTTGCAACTGTCGAACTTTCGACTTTAGTGTTTGATGCGGTATCAGCCGCCGAGGTTGATTCAGAGGAAGAAGTTTTTTCGCCTGCACTATCCTTAGCTCCGGACTTTCCCGCGTAATCGGTCACATACCAGCCAGCCCCCTTAAACTGAAAACCGGAGAGGGACCATTGTTTTTCAAGTTTTCCGTGACATTTCTCACAGGTTGTGAGGGGCGCTTCAGATACACTTTGGCGCTTTTCAAAGTGTGCTCCGCACTGTTGACATTTATACTCGTAAATTGGCATAGGCTCTGTAGAAAATCTTTCCTCTAACTAAAACATTATTATAAACCAAATCCGATCCCGCTATTGCATCGAAGACACTTTTAGGGAGTCCGTAACCTAGAGCAATATGAACAACACCTTCTCGGCATTAACCATTTCGATCGCTTTATTTATGCTTTTTGCTGTAGCCGTCTTCGCTCAAAAGCCGGGGCCAGAGGTTAAGACGGTCTCCAAGGTCGACCTGCAACGGTACGCCGGCAAATGGTACGAGATCGCCAAGTACCCGAACCGGTTCCAGAAGCAATGCGTCGGAAATACAACGGCAAATTACGTATTAAAGCCGAATGGCAGGATCGAGGTCCGCAATGAGTGCCTGCTTAAAAGCGGCGAGACCAAAACCGCCGTCGGCGAGGCAAAGATCGCGGATAAGGCAACAAACGCCAAGCTGAAGGTTCGCTTCGCTCCGTCAGCCTTGGCGTGGCTCACGCTGGTCTGGGGCGATTATTGGATCATCGACCTCGACAAAGACTATGACTATGTCGCGATCGGCGAGCCGAAACGCGAGTATTTATGGATCCTGAGCCGTAAGCCTACGATGGACGACGCCGCGTATCAGGCGATCCTACGACGGGCCGAAGCGATGGGCTTTAACCCTGACAAGGTCGAGAAAACCCCTCAGAACCTCGATGTTCCGAGGGGTACCACCAGCGAAAAAAAGTAGGTCATCGATCGGATCAGTCCGAGTGTTCGGCGAGGAATCGCTCAGCATCGATAGCCGCCATGCAGCCTGTTCCCGCGGCAGTCACTGCTTGCCGGTAATACGCGTCCTGGGCATCGCCACAGGCAAATACGCCCGCAACCTTGGTTTTCATCGAACGTCCTTCGGTTATTAAATAACCGACGTCGTCCATATCGAGCACATCTTTGAAAAGTTTGGTGTTCGGCTCGTGTCCGATCGCGACGAAAACGCCTTCGGTTGGATAAGTACTCTCAACATTCGTCTGATTGTTAAAGATCTGAATACTTTCGACACCTTTTTCTTTCGTACCGTCGATCCGCCGGACCTCGGTGTTCCAAAGCACCTCGATCTTTTCATGATCGAGCACACGTTTCTGCATGATCGCAGATGCTCGAAATTCATGTCGGCGATGGATCAACGTCACTTTAGAAGCAAATTTTGTCAGAAATAGGGCTTCCTCCATCGCAGTGTCGCCTCCGCCGATGACAACGATCGGCTTGTTACGAAAAAAGAAACCATCGCAAGTTGCACAGGCTGAGACACCGTTTCCACCGAGTCCCTCAGGAACTGGTTCTTCGCCCGGGATCCCGAGCCATTTTGCGGATGCTCCGGTCGAGACGATGAGGGTTTCGGCTTCAATGACAGTCGTTATCTCATTACTATCCTGACTTTCCTTTCCAAACAGCTTGAAGGGCCGCTCCGACAGATCGATCCGATCTATCCAAACATTTACGATCTTGGTATCAAACCGCAATGCCTGCTCGCGAAATTCGTCCATCAGGATCGGCCCCATTATTCCGTTTGCAAAGCCCGGATAATTTTCGACATCGGTCGTGATCGTCAGTTGTCCGCCCGGCTGTGGACCATCGATGACCAGAGGTTCAAGCTGCGCCCGCGAAGCGTATATCGCCGCGGTCAATCCGGCGGGCCCGGAACCAAGAATTACTACCTTGTGTTTTAGTCGCGTTTCCGCCATATTTGTTTAGTAGCCAAAGCTAATTTGTGTATCTTTTCTTAGTATAACTATCGCCTGGCAGATTCGTCCAAACTGGCCTGACGTTGCCTCATGAGGGTAAGTATTAGAAAAATATCACACAGGCGATATCTGTGTGCGTCATAATGGGTTAGGCGATTTTGGTTTTCATGTTAAACTAATGTCAATTTTGACCCGAATCATTAACAATAGGACTCGAAGTTGACCTCTATGCAGCCCCAGTATGAGGAAAAACGATTTGCTCTAAGAATGGCCCTTCGGCTTCCGGTGGTTGTTTCCGGTCGTGCCGAAGACGGTGCCACTTGGAGCGAGCCAACGGAAACGGACGATATCTCCACTCTCGGAGCTCTCTTCCAGCTTAATCAAAAGATCGCACCGGGCGACCAGCTCTATATTCGCTCGCACCGGCCCGACGGCGTTCCGGTCGAAGTGAAGGCTCTGGCGGTCCGTGTAATGCCGGCGAGCTACGGTGCCACTCGCGTGGGTGTTGCCATCGTTGAACCAAAAGAGAGCTGGCTCCGGCTGTTTGTCGCCTGGATCGCAGACGACAATGTTGTCGAGGGCGCCGACGAATAAGCCTGATCTCGTTTCTAAACACTTCATTTCCAATATGCAGACATCCGAAGTCATCACCGTCGAAAGGCACGGCGCGGTAGCCGTGCTTACTATTAACCGGCCCGATAAGCTTAATGCGCTCAACCGTAGCGTCCACGCGGAGGGCGTCGCTGCCCTCGACCTGCTCAGAAAAGATGAAACCGTCCGAGTGCTCGTGATCACCGGCTGCGGGCCGAAATCATTCATCGCGGGCGCCGACATCAGCGAATTTGAGGGCCAAACCCCGGTCACCCAGCGTGACCTCTTTCACGAAAAGACCTTTTTCAACTCGATCGACGCTTTTCCAAAACCGGTCATCGCAATGATCAACGGATTTTGCCTGGGCGGCGGCAATGAACTAGCGCTTGCCTGCGATATACGCATTTGCAGTGAAAATGCCCGCTTTTCGCAACCAGAGATCAATCTTGGCATTATGCCCGGCGGGGGTGGCACGCAGCGACTCACCCGTCTCATCGGCGAAGGCCGTGCGATGGAAATGATCCTTACCGGCGACATGATCGATGCGGCAACCGCTCATAAGTTTGGTCTTATCAACCACGTTTTCTCCGCTGAAGAGCTTGAGGCAAAAACGATGGAGATCGCGGCCAAGATCGCGGAAAAAGCCCCGATCGCTTTGCAGTTATGCAAGGAAGCCATAAAATTCTCCTCACGTTCGAATCTCGATGAGGGCCTCCGCCGTGAGGTTGACCTGTTTGCCATCTGTTTCTCAACCGAGGACAAGCAGGAAGGCGTCTCCGCATTCCTTGAAAAACGAAAGCCCGTTTTCAAGGGCAAATAAGACTGAAAACTTGACGCTGGGCGGCATTTTAGATACTCTCGAAGTTCGCCGAAAATCTGTTCGGCAGGCTTCTTACAAGGGGACGTAGCTCAGCTGGGAGAGCGCTGCAATGGCATTGCAGAGGTCAGGGGTTCGATCCCCCTCGTCTCCACCAACATTCCAAAAGAGAATTTTTTGTCTCCAGAAAGGACTCCCGACTCCCAACCGATCTATTCGACTGCTTCGCCGTTCGGGCGTTGGGCGAACGTTCACGGGTTGCCGTGAACGCTGTAACTGTTCTCATCATTACGGTTACGGGCTAGTTTTCGCCCCGTTCGGCGAGGTTTGAGCAAAAAAACATCTAACGTTCAGTATGTTCGACCACTATTCCGTCTCACAAATGCCCAAATTGTGAGACGGGTCAACCGTCGCATTTGCAACACTTAGCACCGAAAACCGTCTTGATCGGATTTCCGTGACGATAATTTTGAGACGGTCGATCGATATCCACCCCGTCCCATTTTTTTAGGTCCAGGTTCAACGCTCTGATTTGCGAAAATGGGACGGTTAAATGAAACCAGAAAAAGACTTAAGGCTTCAAAATCGTCCCACTTAACAAGACGCTCAATGTCCTTAAGTGGGACGATGGTTCGGTCCAAAACCTGTATCTCACTTTTTACTTTAGTGCTGCCAACCTTCTGCTCAAGAGTCAAAACTCGAGACTTCAGACTGACTATGTTGTCAAATATCGAAACTACAAAAATATTGTACCACATGTGTCAAGTACACATGCATGTTGCATATATGCAATTCATCCGAGCCATGGATCATAAATTGGGCCGGTTGTCATTTTGCCGCCTCGGCCTAACAGATCCCTTAATAATTCATAAGTACATCGCCAGCAGACCCGAACTGCATCGAGTTGAATCCGCCAACAGCGTTGCCGGACTGGCTCGAGTTTAGGATGTACCAGTTGGTCGTCGATGAACGATAGACAGCAACGTCGGTCTTGCCGTCACCGTCGTAGTCTGCCGGTACCGGGGTATCCGTTGCGATTCCGAACTTAACCGCACTGAAGCCGGCAGTCGTGTTCATGAAGTACCACGTACCGCCACGATAGACAGCAACGTCCGTACGTCCGTCGCCGTCATAGTCGGCCTTGACGGGTACGTCACCCGCGATGCCGAAATTGTAGGCGGAGAAGCCATCATTGCTGGCGTTGGTATACCACGTACCATTGCGGTAAACGGCTGGGTCGGTCTTGCCATCGCCGTCAAAGTCGGCGGCGACGGGGATATCAGTCGAGATACCGAACTTGACGGCTTTGAAGCCCGTTGACGAGCCCATGATGTACCATGTGCCGTTCGACGGTCGATAAACAGCAAAGTCAGCCTTGGTGTCACCGTCAAAGTCTCCGGTCTGCGGGATGTCCGTCGCTAAACCAAAATTTGCGGACGAGAATCCGGCGGTGCTGCCGAGAACGTACCATTGTCCGTTTCGATACACCGCCTGGTCGGTAACGCTATCGCCGTCGTAATCGGCAGCAATCGGAATGTCACCGGCCTCGCCGAAGTGAACACCGCGTGCTGCACTGCCGGTGGAACTGGGACTGTAGTACCAGTTGCCATCCGAAGGACGGAACAGAACAATGTCTGAAACATGATCACCGTCGAAGTCAAATCTCGCAGGGTAGAAAGTCGGCGGACTCTCGCTATAAAGAACGAACGTAATCTCGTTAAAGTTGTTATTCGGCACCACCGGTTGGTTAAGCGTCAAAGTTCCTCTGCCGTGTGGAATATCGGCAGCAAGGGTCCCCGTCGGAACGGTGCCCAAAAGGGTTGATGACGTGATCCTGCTAACGGTTGCCCATGCAACGCGATTCTCGGTGACCACGATACTCGTTCCATAATTGAACGTGCCCACCCCCGGAAAGGCCGGATCGGCTGGGTAGGGCCCATTAACGAATGCACACGAACCTGTCGGCACCGTAACCGGACCGGTCGGGTACGGCAACGTGGTTTCAGGGTCGGCAGGTGCGATCACATACGTGAACGGAGTTCCAACCGAAACGCCGAAGCCCGCGACACTGCAGAGCTTCAGGACGGCCGGATGGTAGTCAAAATCGGCATTGCCCGAGCCAAATAGCGCTAGGTTTGAATCCGAGTTGAACTTACCTGCAGAAGCCGGTTCAACTGGTCTGCCGTCAACCCCGGCCGCACTAATCACTGAAGCGGCGATCGACGAAGGGCCAAAAGAACAACCTAAGGCGACCATGAGGCACACCACTAAAACAGCGCCACTTACCAGTCCGCGGTTGCTGCCAATAAGGTAATTTGTTCGCTGAGCTTTGTTTTCCATTCTTTCCCAACTTCCATCAGGCCGGTAGGCATGCCGGTTCAGCCTTTTTTATCACTTAATAACGCATCAAAACATCACCGGGTTCTCCGAACTGTATCGAATAGAATCGTCCGGGTTGGGAGTCTTGATAAGCTGACCTCCGTACATACCATCTGTTTTCCGACGACCGGTAAACCGCCACATCCGTATTTCCGTCACCATCATAGTCGGCCGGTACCGGCGAGTCCGTCGCGTTTCCGAATTGAACCACCTCAAGACCTCCTTCACCCCACGAACGCCTGATGTACCAGGTTCCGTCGCGGTATACAGCAATATCGGCAGCCGGTCCGTAGCCGTAGCCTTGATAGGGGGCCGGGACAGGAATGTCACTGGGTAGGCCGAATTGGACAGCAGAAAATCCCTCGGTGCTTGCCAGGATGTACCAAGTGCCGTTGCGGTAAACGGCCGGATCCATACGTCCGTCACCGTCAAAATCCGCAGCCACCGGGCGGTCGCCTGACATACCGAACTTAACGACCTTGAATCCGTCAAAACTCTGGTTTATGTACCATGTGCCATCTGAAGGTCGAAACACCGCAATATCATCCGCGCCGTCTCCGTCATAATCGCCCGGCTGTGGAATGTCCGTTGGCAGGCCGAAATTCGTCGCGGAATATCCGTTCTCAAAAAAATCTGAAAAAAACCACGTGCCGCCGCGATAGACTGCGGGAAGGGCTCGCTCGTACCCATAATAGTCGCCAGGAACCGGAATGTCGCCAGCCATACCGAAATGAAGGGAAACCTTACCAAGGCCGCTGTCTGAGAAATACCAATTACCGTTAGAGGGACGAAAGATCGCTATGTCTGAAGTCCGATCCCCGTCGAAGTCCAACCTTGGCCCCTTGGGCAACGGCGGTGCGTCTCCAAAACCATTGGTGAAGGTCAACTCGTTGATCTTATTATCAGGAAGCAGGGATTGGTTTAGGGTAAGGGTCCCGCTCCCGCTCAGGAAGTCCTGTACCAGCGTGCCCGCTGGATCTGTCCCTGAAAGAGTGGTTGAGGTGATACGAAAGAATAAAGTGTAATATTTTTTCTCAAAGACGACGACGCTGGTGCCCTGGTGGAACGTACCGACTCCTGGATATAACGGATCGGCCGGATACGGCCCATTGATGAAAGCGCACGAACCGGTTGGTAGACCGAAAAAAGTGTTCGGCAAGGGCGGCGAACCTGGTTCGAGAGATTCGATCTTAAAAGGAAACGGATAACCGATCGGACAAGGGACAATACCGCCACACACAACGCAAATTTTCAATATGGCCGGACGGTTGTCGGTTGAATTGCCGACACTATGGACTTGGGATGACGCATTTAATGTTCCTGATTTTGAATCGATTCCACGTATTTCGGCTCTCTTGGTGGTTGAACCGACCGCGATCCCTACGCACATTACCAAAAAAACGGTACTAACTAGTACACGGTCGATGGTTTTGAAGCCATTTGTCCGATGAGTTTTGTTTTCCATTCCTTCCTACCTTTCATCGGGCCGGTAGTCATTTGCTGAATCGGCCTGATCTGTCAATTAATAATCAAAATACCGACGACCAGTGCCACCGCACGCGGAACCGTTCGAATGCTTTTCAGTGATACCTTCAATTGATCAATAATTGGTTTGTTGCCTTGGATACCTTCTCCCACGATCTCATCTCTTTTCGAAGGAACTCGATCTGCGATCTCTAAAAATGCCGCCGCATCAGGCGTCTCACGGTGTGAAATATATTTTCATGCAAGAGTTTTAAGAAATAGCTAATATTAGCGAGCTTTCAAATACGTCAGCCGATGCAGCACGACGGCCGACAACCACATTCACCTCAATTTTACTATGGCAGTAAATGATCGATTTACATCACTTCACGATCAAAAGGCATCATTGATCTCTATTTTTCCAGTCAAACTGTTGTTCAAAAAAAGGGGAGCGTGCGTGCTGCATGCTCCCCAGTCCTTATGACCGACCTCTTGTCGATCGTTTTTGTTTTAGATCACCGTCTCCTTAGTACGACATCAGCGAATCGTTGGTTGCTCCGAACTGCATCGCGTTAAGTCCGCCAACAGAGTTGCCCAAATGACTCGAATTCAGGATGTACCAGGTTCTATCTGTCGAGCGGTAGACACCAACATCAGTTTTACCGTCGCCGTCATAGTCGGCCGGTACAGGCGTGTCCGTAGGTATTCCGAACGGAACAGCTTGGAATCCGGTGGATGAGCCCATGATGTACCAGAAGCCGTTGCGATAAACCGCCATATCGGCTTTGGTATCTCCGTCATAGTCGGCTTGGACAGGGATATCCCCATTCATACCGAACTGAACTCCCGAGACCCCGGCTGTACTGGCGTTGATAAACCACGTGCCGGTTGAAGGCCGGAAAACGGCGGGATCCATCTTGCCGTCGCCGTCAAAGTCGGCTGCGACCGCCTTGTCACCCAAGGTTCCAAATTGGACAGCTCTAAACCCGGTAGACGATCCCATGATGTACCAGGTCCCGTCAGACGGCCGGAACACAGCTATATCGGCTTTGGTATCACCGTCATAGTCTCCGGGCTGCGGAATGTCGGTTGCCAACCCAAATTTCAGGGCCGAGAAGCCGGCAGTACTGCCGAGGATATACCATGTACCGTCACTCGGACGGAACACCGCGGGATCGGACTTTCCATCGCCATCAAAATCGGCTGCGACTGGAATGTCTCCAACCGTTCCGAAGTGGACCGCTTTGGCCGTGGCACTCCCACTCGCCATGTAATACCAATTTCCATCCGACGGACGGAAAACAACGATGTCCGAAGCATTGTCGCCGTCGAAGTCAAACCGTGCAGGACGTCCCTGCGGCGGTGGAGCAACTGCGATGACGTTGGTGAACGACAGCTCGTTGACATTATAGTCAGGAACGCCGAACGGTGGAACGAGATCGATGAGCAGAGCCTGATCTAACGTAAGGGTCGCCGCCCCGGCTCCGAGGTTCGTGAACAGTCCACCGTGAGTATTGGTCGACGTTATAGACGTGACCGCAGTCCCGGCAAGTACTTCCGTGACGACGATGGCGGTATTGTAATTAAACGTTCCGACGTTGGCCCCGCCGCTATATCCGGGTACCGGTGGGAACGGCCCGTTCACGAACACACAAGCTCCGGCCGGAACCGAAACGGAGGTTGTCGTATACGGCCACGTCGTTAGCGGATCAAGCGGTGCCAGGTTAAAGGTGAAAGGAGTTCCGACAGCAATACCGGCTCCGGCGACCTTGCATAGTTTTAACGCTGCCGGACGGAATAGGAAGTTAGTAAACTCGACTTCCGCCGTCGTATTTCGAGCTATTATTCTTGCCGTCTTCGTGAAGATACTCGTCGGCGGCGTTATCAGCGGCGTGGACGCCTGGATCCGCGATACAAGTATGTAAGCAAACGTCGGAACCGGGAACCCGTTTATGGTCGGATTTGGTGCCACTGTAGCCTGATCGTCCTCGGCCGGGGCTCCGTTGTTGGGAGTTGAGTCCGGATCGAACTGCCCCGAAGCCGTCACCTGTGCGGTATTGGCGTAGGGACCTGTAGGCTTAACCGTCGCCGTGATCGTCAGAGTGGCACTTGAACCGTTGTTAAGCGTGCCCACCGTCCAAACTCCCGTACCGTTGACGTATCCTCCCTGACTTGCAACAGCCGAAACGAATGTATAGCCCGCCGGCAGCAGGTCAGTGACCACGACTCCCGTTGCTTGATCGGGTCCGGCGTTTGAGACCGTTACTGTGAAGACGACATTACTTCCGACTGGCGGCGTTGAGATATTTACCGTCTTAGTTACGGAGAGATCGGCCGTCGGCACCGGCGCGCAAGCCGGCGGTGCCGCGAGAAATCCGGCATAGTTTACGACCAGGTCCGGATCGACTATTTTGTCGCCGGTACCGGTTGGGTTGGATGCAATGGTTGGGCCGGTAGCACTTCCCCACCAGTTCGCCGTGGCATTGAGAGATCCGGTATGGCTCCCAGGAAGTAACTCCATGCCGGCTGCGACGTTACCGGAAATATTGTTGTTATTAGCGACGATACCAGTATTCGGATTGCCGAAGTCCTGACTCAGATAGATACCGCGATTCGAATTGAAAATCGTATTACAACTTATCGTGACATTGTTATCAGCATCAAACAATCCGATCGCATAATTCGTCTTATCTCTGAATGAGTTCCCAGTTATCGACGAGTTGTCAGTATTGTACAAATATAACCCTCGCGACAGCGGTGATGCCGAGTTGAATTTATTGTTACTGATCGTCAAACCCGTGAACGGAACCGCATTCGTATTGCTAATCCCAATTCCCCAAGTATCAACAACTGCAGCTCCATTCACGAAATCGTTGCCGTCGATCAGAGCGTTGACTAGTCCCCCGACGCCTGCGGTGAACTGATCAGCGTAAATACCGGTTCCGACTGCCGGTCCTGGCTGAGTGTTGTCACGGAATAAATTATGCTGGATTATCGCCAGCGCGGCTCCCGATCTGTTGGCAAGTGCAAGTCCTGCGATGTTGTTTTGAATAATATTGTTTACAACATGTGCCCCGCCGGTTCCAGCCCCTAGGAGAATGCCGTAACCAGTGAATGCCCCAATCGTGCTGTTCTGGATAGTGAAACCATCGATCGTTACATTATCTACAGTTACATTTAGTCCACCGCTGTTTTGGAGGATCGACTCGGCTCCGACGCGGGCACGCGCATCAACCGTGGCCTGTGCGCCGTTTATTGTGAGCGTCTTATTGACGGTGACAACGCCGACTACCGAATAGGTGCCGGCCGCCACATTGATTGTGTCGCCGGATGAGGCTTTCATGATCGCACCTGACAAGGTGAGGCATGCGTTTGCAGGTCCAGGTGCGAGACATGTATTGAGATCGTTACCTGCAGGATCGACGAACCAAGGACCTGCCTGAGTTCTTCCCGCGAGATCACTTTTGTCTGAGGCTCCGCCGGTGCCAGTTGTTGCGATCGTTGGGGCTAAAGATGCCTCATCCGTTACGCCGCGGGGTGCCGCAGCCGGCGGAAGCGGGCCGACGCCAACCTCGACAACGTCGACGGGCGTGCCGACAACGAAGAATGCCGGGACAAAAGCACAGAATCCACCTTGGCTTGCGGGTCCAGCTAACACGTCAACGAAAACATTGACAGGCGCTCCAGGATAAATTGCCGCAACCTGCGTCGGTCCTCCTGTGCCCGTTACTTGGAAGGTAAATGTTGTGCCGATCGGTATATTCACCGGATCTGCGGTTATTTTGCAGATCTTGACCCGTCCGGGCAGCGAGCGGTTAAAGAACCGGACGGCCGTCTGGTTGGCCGGACTGCCAGCGATGTTCAGGAAAACATTAGCAACGCATCCGTTAACATTCGGGATCGGGGCACCGCTGGCGTCAAAACCAGCATCCGGCGTGAAGGTATTGAAAGCTGCTGCCGGTAAGGTCGTTGCACTTTCACAGCGAAATGTCGGCTTAGCAAGTTCAGTTACGTTCGCGGTGAATGCCTGGGTCGCTTGCGGTGACGGGCCTGCATTGACCTGCAGGATCGTGACCGTGATCGGGCCTGAGCAGAATCCGACCGGGACAGCAAAAGTCTGACCGGGAGCACCCTCGACCGTGAAGTTAAAGAATCCCGTTACATCAGGGTCAGGTACCGGTATTCGGCCATCAATAATCGCTGGGAATTTACAGATCTCGATCGTGCCTGTCCTTGTAGTTCGGTTTGTAAACGTAACTACGGTCTGGTTCGATACGCCACCGTCGGGAACAGCAATAACTGCCTGCTGGAGGCTAAGGCTTGAGCTGACGAGGCGGGTTGCCGGGGCCGCTGCGATACCGACAACTGCCGTATCGGTACGAACCGTTTCGGTAACCGTCACGTTGCCCGACGCAACCAGGACCGGAGGAGCACAGCCCGGGTTGGCAATCGTGCCGGCCGGAACCTGGATAGTTCCTGCTACGCCACTGATGGTGAATGTAAAGATCGTTCCGGGAGGAATACGGTCATTTGCCGCAAGCGCTTTGCAGATCTCGACGTAGCCTGTTCCGGCCGCAACGATGTTCGAGTTGGTGTT
>JBBRSH010000012.1:0-59550 GCA_038245555.1 Pyrinomonadales bacterium
GATAAATCGACTTGATAATCAGGCCCTAGTACGTTACTACGAGGCCGAGTGGCGCAAATTTGAGCAGTGATAAGATAAACAGGGATCAAGGGGATGAAAGGGATAAGATAAGATGCTTTATGAAGAACTAACTTCCAAGATCTTGGAAGCGTGCTTTGAAGTGAGCAATGAACTCGGTGTCGGATATCGAGTCGGTTTATGAAAACGCTTTGTTTGTGGCGCTTAAACAAAAGGGCTTTGACGTTATGAGACAGGTACCCCTAAAGGTGACGTTTCGCGGGGTAGTGGTTGGTGATTTTAGGGCTGACATGATTGTTGATGGCAAAGTACTAATAGAATTAAAGGCGGTCGAAGAGTCTTGCGAAGGTGCATTACGCCCAAGTCCTGAACTATCTAAAAACCACTGGAATCGAAGTCGGAATGATCGTTAATTTCGGCAACGCAAGGCTACAATACAGACGCTTTGAGAACAAATTCAATCACAAGCTCAACATGACCGATGCCATCAGTGATCTATTCAATGAATAGTATCCCCTGTATCCCATTTATCCCTGTTAAATTACTCCAATGAAGTTTACGCGACGCGAGGTACTGACTGCTTTTCTCGGGGCTCCATTTGCGTTCGTGGCCTGTCGCGATCTGGGAACAACATCGTTTCCCGAAGGCGAGATCGTTGGCCAATCGGCAAGCCTGGGACATATTCTTCGCGAAAACCACAATTTTGAAGTTCCTGCCGACAAATGGGAAAACAAAAAAGTCGCGATCATTGGCGGCGGAGTGGCGGGTTTGACTGCGGCTTGGAAATTCAAAAAAGTGGACTTTCACGATTTTGTCCTGCTCGAGCTCGAAAAGGAGGTCGGCGGAACCGCCCGCAGCGGCCGTGGCGATCCCGTCGGCTATCCGTGGGGAGCCCATTACCTGCCGGTACCGTTTCAGGAAAATCGAGAGCTGATCGAGCTGCTCGACGAGATGTCACTGCTTGACGGCCGTGATGCGCAGGGCGATGTAGTGGCCAAGGAACAATATCTTTGTCGCGAACCGGAAGAGCGGCTCTTTTACAAAGGGCGTTGGTATGAAGGGCTCTACTTGCGATCTGGAGCCAGAGAAGAAGATCTGCGGCAATTCGCGGCATTTCAAAAGCTCGTTGATTATTGGGTAAACTGGCGCGATTCGAAGGGCAGACGAGCGTTTGTTGTTCCCATAGAACAGTGTTCGACGGACGCGGAGCCGACTGCGCTCGACAGAATATCGTTCTCTGAATGGCTGCGTCAAAACGGAATAACCTCCGAACGGCTATTGTGGTACTGCGATTACGCAACGCGGGACGATTACGGTTTGAAAGCGGATCAGGCGTCCGCGTGGGTCGGATTGTTCTATTTTTGTTCTCGTGTTCGCCGGTCCGGAGCCGAATCTCAGTCTTTTATCACCTGTCCCGAGGGAAATGGACAGTTCGTCAATCATTTCTATGAAAAGGTGAAGGACAATGTTCGCAGATCTCAGATAGTTGTCTCGGTCGTTCCGACTGACAAAGGTGTCGATGTTGTTTGTCTCGATGGCGGCGAACTCCGAGGGATCCATTGTGAGAAAGCTATCTACGCATCGCCAATTTTCGCGGCTCCGTTCGCCATTCGTGGTTTTCGCGAAAACCCGCCATTTGCGGCATCGGAGTTTCACCACAACGCATGGTTTGTGGCAAATCTTTTCCTAAAAGACCGACCGAAACCGCGGTTTCAGAGGGATTTTCCGCTCTCGTGGGACAATGTTCTCTACGAGAGTCCGGGCCTCGGTTACGTGACGGCAACCCATCAAAAGGAAATTGATTACGGCCCGACGATCCTCACCTATTACTACCCCATGTGCGCCGAGGAAAATGGCCGAACAAAACTTTTCAATTACGAGTGGCGCGATCTCGCGGACGTCTGCATGACCGACATGGCCCGAGCTCACCCTGATATCTACGAACTTACGACACGGATCGATATCATGCGGTGGGGCCACGCGATGATTAGCCCAAGGCCGAATTTCATCTGGAGCGGTATCCGCGAAAAGGCGATTCAGCCGTACCGCAACATCCATTTCGCCCACACCGACCTCAGCGGCGTCGCGCTTTTTGAAGAAGCGTTTTATCATGGGTTACGTGCGGCCGGCGAAATAATTAAGAAGAGTTAAACCGCAGGGACGCTAAGACGCTGAATCGGAAAGAACAAATTTTGTATGCAGGCGGCAGGTAACATCGAAGCAGATCTAAACGGCTCCGCCTCTCTGCGTCTCAGCGGTTCAAAATCTGACTACTGGTTGTTTTCGCGAAATATCGATTTGACGGTTTTCCTCGGGAGCGCGATCGTGGCGTTGTTGCTGCTTGTGGTCGGCTGGCAATTTGGTTTCCTGAATAGCGAGTCACCCGAATTGACATGGGTGATTGCGGTGCTGTTTATTGATGTAGCACACGTTTGGTCGACCAGTTTCCGCGTTTATTTTGACAAAGAGGAATTCAAGCGAAGGTTCTGGCTCTATCTGCTCGTTCCCGTTTTTGGATACTCACTCGGCGTTGCACTCTATTCTGAGGGCGAACTGGTGTTTTGGAAGGCACTTGCGGCGGTTGCTGTCTTTCACTTTGTCCGGCAGCAATACGGATGGGTCAATCTGTACCGCCGTAAACTTAGAGAGACGGCTCGTTGGACTTGGTGGATAGATACCATTGCCATCTATCTCGCCAGCGTTTATCCGCTCGCGTTCTGGATGACGCGGCTGCCGCGCAACTTCGAATGGTTTGTTCAAAACGATTTCATTTCGTTGCCGGTGATCGTCGAGCAGATACTGTTTCCCGTTTACCTACTCGCCCTGTCGGCGTACTTCGCCAAATCGATCTATTTATATTTCACTGCGGGCTTTTTGAATATCGGCAAAGACATCGTCGTTACAACGACCGCGATCTGCTGGTACGTCGGTATCGTCTATTTCAATTCAGATTATGCATTTACGGTCACGAACGTGATAATTCACGGGGTGCCGTACTTCGCGTTGATCTACATGTATGCGCGGTTTCGCCGGGAAAAAAGCGGCAAAGTATATCGCACGCTGTCGCACAATTGGTTGATCTTTCTCGCATCGCTGTGGGCACTGGCATATTTTGAGGAACTGCTCTGGCATCGGGGTGTCTGGCACGAGCGGCAATGGCTTTTTGGCGGCGATTGGGATTGGTCGCGGAACATGCGGACGTTCCTCGCTCCGCTGCTTGCTCTTCCACAATTTACACATTATGTTTTGGATGGATTTGTCTGGCGCCGCAAAAATAATCCGGACTTCAACTTGATCTGATGCGTAGAGTTTATTCAACTAAATCGGTTTCCCTGATCACCATCGCCGTGTTGGCCGTTGTTGCTTTCGGGAGCCCATCATGCAAACGCTCGGGCGGCGGTGGAATTGATATTCTCGGAACGTCGGACCAGACGACGGACGCGGTGAATTTGGTCGCGTCGGCGAACGAGGATCTAACAAAGATCAAGGTTCTTTATGACGCGAACGAGAACAAACGGGAAGACTTAAAGAAGGCTATGGCGTCCAATGATACTGCCACGGCCAAAAAAATAGCGGACGATGTTGTCTACTTGATAAATGACGGTGCTGCGAATGGCAATAGCGCGGTCGAAAAGATCCAGAAAGCTCAGGAGTTGCAGATCAATGATGATTACCGGGAGTATCTGCGCCTGAAAGAAGAGTCGTTAAAGCGCGAACTCGAGGCTTTTGAGAACTACCGAATGGCCGCGAAATTACTCAGAGACAGCTTCGATCCCAAGAATACGGGAGCACGCGAAAAGGTAAAAGTGGAGTTTAAGACTCGCAGCGAAAACTATCGAAAAATAATGGAGGCGGCCCGTGACTATAGCAATCGAGCTAATGAACTCGCAAAGGACGCTCTCCGGCGACAGCAACAAAATCAATAAAAAAGGCGGGAAAAACCCGCCTCGGTAAGAGCCAACGCTGAAACGTTTTTTAAATTATTCGCCCCGGAAATGTCCGGGTAAATAACGGCTGGGAGGGTGCCGGCGTGCTTGGCATTGGCTGCGGAATAGCCTTTATACGCGGAGTCGGCGTCAAAACGTCGCTATCTTCGTTTCCGTTCTGAAAGAAAAATCCGCCGTCCTTGGATACTTCCGGTGTCACCGAAATCGTCTGGCGTTTGCCGTCGCGAACGATCTGCAGCGTGACGTCGCCATCTTTTTTACCATTGACGGTACGGATCAGGTCAAGATCGCCCTTCACCGCTTTGCCGTCAGCCTCGACGATAATGTCACCGGCTTTTAGTCCGGCCTTCGCCGCGGCTGAGCCCTCGCGGACCTCATTTATCATCAGTCCACCCTCGACGCCAAAATGATCGGCAAGCTGCTTGCTCAACGGCATTACACCAACGCCGATCTGACGTCCCTCGCCGGCCTTCCATGAAAATCCCTTGCCTTCGCCACCCGGGAAATTGAAAGGGAAAGGTGTGCCGTCCTGCGGCCTGTCCTTCATCTGCGGCATGTCTTTAAGTTGGGGCATGTCCTTGAATAGCTTGAACTCCTTCATATCGGGGATTTCCATCTTGCCCATCGGCATCGGAGTCTGAAATTCGAAATTGCCGTTTTCCATCGCGGGAAACTGGCTTTTTCCGAGAGTTGCTGTCAATTCTTGCTCGTTTCCATTTCTCAAAACTGTGACTCTTACGCTGTGGTCGGGAGCGACCTCGCTGATCAGCCGTGTGAGCTTTTGCGAACTGGTGATCTCTTCGCCGTTGAGGCGAACGATCACATCTCCAGCCTGCAGGCCCGCAGCGGCGGCCGGTGAATTTTCAGTGACTTTCGCGATCGCAACGCCGCGAACTTCGCGAAGGCCAAACTTTGCAAAGTTTTCCTTGTCTACTTCCTGGACCTGGACACCCAAATAGCCGCCGCTACCCGAAAATGCAAAAGTGAACGCCTTCGGTGGGTTATCTTTTTCTTTTTTCGCATCGGGTGTCTGTCCAAAACCGGCCAACACGCACGAAACAGCTATCAAAACAAATACAAATGATTTCTGGATCATAGTACCTCCGTCTATTAGATCTTTTGATTAAATGTTTTTACTTATGCAACTACGCATGCAGTAACAATTTGGTTGCAGCGAGCCGTCGAAATGGTTGCCTAGGGCAAAAATCATGTGTGGCTTAATTTCATGAGGTTCTCAGCCGCAGCTTCGAGGGTTTCGTCTTTCTTACAGAAACAGAATCGAACCATTTGGGAACCAAGAGATGCGTCGTGATAGAACGAGGAACCGGGAACGACGGCCACACCTATGTCGCGGATAAGATGTTTCGTAAAGGCTACATCGTCCGAAAAGCCAAAATTCGAAATATCCGCCATTACGTAGTAAGCCCCTTCGGGAGTGTCACATTTGAAGCCTGCTTCTTTGAGTATGGGAACGATAAAGTCGCGTTTTTTCTGATACTCACGTTGCAATTCGTTGTAATAGGTTGGGGGCAGGCTCAGGGCGTAAGCACCGGCGTGCTGCAGTGGGTTTGCGGCACCGACGGTGAGAAAATCGTGTACCTTTCGTATCGCGGACGTAATATCGGGCGGTGCGATGCAGTATCCGACCCTCCATCCTGTAACCGAGTAGGTTTTTGATAGTGAATTTACAACTACGGTCCGCTCGCGCATTCCCTCGATATTCGCCATGCAGATATGCTCGTACGGATCTTTATCGGCATTTGTGTCGAAGATGATGTGCTCGTATATCTCGTCGGTAAAGCAGAGAGCGTCAAACTCCTTACAGAGATCTGCTATGAATTCGAGTTCGCTTCGGGTGAAGACTTTTCCGGTCGGGTTATTAGGATTACAAATGATGATCGCCTTGGTCCGTTCGTTAAAGGCCGCACGAAGTTCTTCGCGGTCGAAAACGAAACCATTATCGGTCCGATAAAGCGGTACGTGCCGCGGGGTCGCGTCCGAAAGGATCGCGTCCGGTGCATAATTTTCATAAAACGGTTCGAATACGACGACCTCTTCGCCCTCGTCGACCGTTGCCATCATCGCCGCGATCATCCCTTCGGTCGAACCGCAGGTAACCGTTATCTCAGATTCCGGGTCAACATAGAGCCCGAGGAACCACATCGTCTTTTTGGCGATGGCATCGCGAAAGCTCTTAACGCCCCACGTGATCGCGTATTGGTTATGGTCCGCTGCGATCGCCTCCATCGCCTTTTGCTTAATATCCTCTGGTGCCGCAAAGTCCGGAAAACCTTGTCCGAGATTAACCGCACCGTACTTAATCGCCTCGCGGGTCATCTCTCGAATCACAGATTCGGTAAAACTGCCTGCCTTCCTGGATATTCGCGTTTTCGACTGTCTGGGGTTGGTCATAGAATGCTCCATTCGGATTGTTCAACAGGGATCTTGATGGCATTTTACACGCGTCTAATCGTACCCGTACGGATTTTTCTGATGCCAGTTCCACGCCGATTCGACGATGCTTTCGATTGTCGTAAATTTCGGTTTCCAGCCGAGGATCTCTTTGGCCTTTGTGGCGTCTCCGACCAAACTAGATGGGTCACCGGCGCGTCGCGGGGACACTTTTTCCTTGATCGGCAAACCGGTAACCTTCCGAGCCGCATCAACGACCTCTTTTACCGAGTAGCCATTCCCATTGCCGAGATTAAAGAAGTCCGACGGCTTATCTTCGCCAAGATGATCGAGCGCGAGTAGATGGGCCTGGCTCAGATCGGAAATGTGAATATAGTCGCGAATGGCCGTGCCGTCAGGTGTTGGATAATCGTCACCATAGACTGAAATGTGTGGAAGTTTCCCTTGGGCGGCAGCGAGAATGAGTGGAATGAGGTGGGTTTCTGGATCGTGGTGCTCGCCGTGCTTTTCGGTCGCACCGCATGCGTTAAAGTAACGCATAGCAACAAATTTCAGGCTGTAGGCGGTATCGTAGGCTTCTAACGTCCGCTCTACCATGAATTTCGTCCAGCCGTACGGATTGACTGGCCATTGTGGATGCTTTTCGTCGATCGGCGAATATTGCGGCTCGCCATAGGTCGCGCATGTTGAGGAAAAGACAAATTTCTTTACGTCGTGCTCGATAAGAACGTCCAGTAAGGCGACCGTCTCGGTAAAATTGTTGTCAAAGTATTTAGCCGGCTTTTCGACCGATTCGCCGACATATGCAAATGCCGAAAAGTGCATACACGCCGAGATGTCGTGTTCCGTTAGAATTTGCGTCACCAGATCTCGGTTGCCGATATGACCTTCGTAAAGCGGCACGTCGGCGTCGACGGCATTTCGGTGTCCGTAAACGAGATTGTCGATCACAACGACCGACTCACCACGGTTCCGCAGATCTTCGACCGCAACGCTTCCGATATAGCCCGCTCCGCCCGTAACCAGTATTGCCATTTTACTCTACTCTTGTGCCAAGCCGAGCTTCGTTGGTGGTGGAAAGAAGTCGTCTTTTTTGGCCATAGGATCCGCAGTCAATTGTCTTTCGTTGAGCTTGATCGTAGCCTCGGGCAAGACCTCATTAAAAACTCGTCGGATAGCTCCTTCGTTGTTTGCCGCTACAGCGGAGCTAAAATCACTGACGATCTTTTCAACAACATTTTTGGGATATGTCGCGATCTTGCCGATAAAGATCTTGGGATTGCGGGTTTTCAACAAGTTTTCGCCGGAGATCTCCAGCTCCTCAAAAAGTTTTTCGCCTTCGCGAATACCGGTAAATTGAACGTCAATGTCTTCGTAGGGCGTAAGGCCGGAAAGACGGATCATATCCAGCGCGAGATCGAGTATCTTGACCGGCCGCCCCATATCAAGGATGAATATTTCGCCGCCAAGTCCTAACGCTCCCGCCTGGAGAACGAGTTGTGATGCTTCCGGAATGGTCATGAAATACCGCGTCATGTCCTTGTGGGTAACGGTTAACGGCCCGCCTTTTTGTATCTGTTCACGAAAGATCGGAATTACGGAACCAGCCGAACCCAAAACGTTCCCAAAACGAACCGCAACGTATTTAGTATCAAACGTTCCATTGAGGTCCTGAAGCACGATTTCGGCCACGCGCTTGGACGCTCCCATGATAGAGGTTGGATTCACGGCCTTGTCGGTCGATATCATTACAAAATCCGTGGACCCAAATTCGCCCGCCAGACGACCGACCAGGCGAGTCGCGAAAACATTATTCTTGACCGCCTCGGCCGTGTTTATTTCCATCAGCGGGACGTGTTTGTGTGCCGCAGCGTGAAAGATAACGTTCGGCCGATATTTCTCGAAGATCTCGCGCATTCGCGGCTCGTCACTTACGTCAGCTATGAGTTGAACGCAGCGGGTATCCGCATATTCAGACGACATTTCTCGGCCGAGCTGGAAAAGGAAAAATTCGGCGCGTTCGACGAGCAAGATCTCTTTGGGACCGTAGTCCACGATCTGCCGAACCAGTTCGGACCCGATCGAACCACCGGCGCCGGTGACCATTACCGTCTTTCCAGAAAGGAACTCATGCAAATTATCATCGTCAAGCTGAATTGGATCTCTCCCCAAAAGGTCCTCGATCTGTACGTCACGAATGCGGCTTACAGACACTCGGCCATGGGCTATCTCGTTAAGGCTCGGGATGATCCGGGCTTTGACGGGTATCACGGCGCAGAGATCCATCACACGCCTTATCTCTTTACCCTGTGCCTGATCGACAGCTATGACGACTTGCTTGATCCCAAGTTCGTCAACAAGGCGGGCCAGGTCGTGGCTGGTACCGAGTACCTTTACGCCCCCAACACTGCCGCCGGCCTTTCTGGTATCGTCATCGACAAAGCCGCGGATCTCGAGTTCACCATCAGCCCGGCCGACCATTTCTTTAACAAGAGTGGCTCCCATCCTGCCAGCACCAACAATGAGCGTCGGCAGGCGTTTCAAACGACGGCGGCCCCCAAAAGCACGGTTCTTTTCACTCAGTTCATACAAGAATCGACGCAGGATCCGCAGAGCCAGGAGCCCGCAAAACGCGATCATGGTATCTATCAGAATGACCGAAATAGGGATTTTCCAAGAATCGAAGACGGTAAAGCTAAGCGAGATGCGAAACGCAATAAGAACCACACAAGAGATGACGGCAGCTTTCAGAAATACCTTGATGTCCTCAATGCTGATATATCGCCAAATGATCGAATATGTGCCGACCAGAAAGAGCGCCGAAAGTTGAATGAGTATGACAAATGGGAGTTGTCGAAGAGCGAGATCGAGGTAGAATTCCACCATCCGCACGTTTACGGAGGGCAGGTTTGCGATGAAAAAAGCAATACACAAAATCGCCAGATCCAATAGAAATTGAGTCGGGCGACGGAGATACCAGAAATCCCCGCTAATCTGATCTTCGTGCTCGTTCATCAACGTGTTTTAAACCGAGTCCGCTAGTTATTCTGAAATTACATTGGCTCCTGCGCAAGTGTCAATGCAAAATACTCTCTATCAGGGTACCAAGTCCCGGACCCTAAAAGGGTTGAATAGAACCTTTGACTACGTTATTCTTAAGCGCGCCTCGGATGTTTCAGAGGATTCGAAATGAAAAGAACAGCAATATTGATATTCGGTGTTTTCATAGGCATTTTCCAAACGGTTGCAGGTCAGGTACCACCGACGCCGGATGTTAACGCCCAACGTGGATACCTCGTCGGCCCCGGCGATGAGATAACGGGGAAAGTCCTTGGTGAGCCCCAATACGATTTTGTCGTCACGGTTGATGAGGACGGAAAGATCGAAGTACCTTTTTTTGACAAGCCGTTGATCGCTAAATGCCGTTCCGAACGAGAACTTCGGACCGACATCGGGGGGTTGCTGGCAAAGTACCTTAAGAATCCGCAACTTAGCGTCCGAGTTACCGATCGGAAAAGCCGCCCGCCCGCGACGATCTACGGCGAGATCCGCAAACCCCAGGAGATCATCTTGATGAGAAAGGCGACCCTGGTCGAGCTTCTCGCTTTTTCCGGCGGCGTGACCGATGAAGCAGGCGGTATGATCCAGATCTTTCGAACCCGTCCACCGCTTTGCTCCGATGAGAACGAAGATAGTAATTGGAAGTCCGCGGGAAATGATCCGACGGATGTACCTTCGCGACTATACAGCCTTAGCTCGGTAAGGCTCGGAAAAGAAGAGGCCAATCCTATCATCTATCCGGGTGATGTGGTGGTCGTGCAAAAGGCATCCCCCGTTTACATTACTGGCGAAGTTGTCGCACCGCAGGGCCTTTATCTTAAGGAAGGCGGCCTGTCTCTAAGTGAGGCGATCGCCAAGGTCAGCGGTGTTAAGCGGGAGGCAAAGACCCGCGAGATCAAGGTCTATCGTCTAAAATCTGGATCGAAAGATCGTGAAGTTATATCCGCCAATTACGATGAAATCAAAAAAGGCCTGCAAAAGGACATCATGCTCGAACCGTACGATATCGTTGAGGTCGATCACGCTAAAAAGAGTGTCGGGCAAACGATTCTGGAAATCGTAACAGGAGCGGCGAGAACCGGCTTGGGTGGTGTCACGAACAGCGTGGGCACCCGAGTTCTATACTAGATGCGATCTAATCAGCGTAAATTGAATCGATGATCGCCCTGTATTTCTCGTCGATCACGCGTCTTTTCATTTTCATCGTTGGCGTAAGTTCACCTCCGTCCACAGTAAACTCATTTTCGATAAGCACTATTTTCTTTACTTTCTCAAACTGCGCCAGCTTTTCGGTAAAGTGAGCTACCTGACGCTCAAAGAGATTCTGTATGCGGTCGTTCGCACAAAATTCGGCGGGCGAACTCAGATCGAGTTCTTTGAGATGAGCATATGACTCGAGCATTTCAAAATTAGGTACGATCAGTGCTGCCGGAAACTTCCTTTCGCTCCCAACGAGGACTACCTGATTTACAAACCGCGATGATTTGATCATCTGCTCGATATGGGACGGCGCAATATATTTGCCTCCCGAGGTTTTGAAAAGCTCTTTTTTCCTGTCGGTGATGCAAAGGAACCCATCTTCATCCAGATCACCGATGTCACCGGTCTTGAACCATCCATCGGCGGTCATTACTTCTGCGGTGGCTTCCGCCTGGTGATAATAGCCCTGCATTACGCCAGGACCCGAAACCTCGACCTCTCCGTCGTCGGCGATCCGTACGCTGACGTTGCGAATCGGTTTGCCGACCGTGCCGAGACGGACACCAGCCGGATTATTGGACGAAACGACCGGCGAGGTTTCCGTTAAACCATAGCCCTGCATTATAGAAATACCCGCACCGGTAAAAATGAGGTAGATCTCGTCCGAGAGTGCAGCACCGCCCGTGATGCAAAATCGGAGATTGCCGCCGAAAAACTCCCGTAGCTTTGAGTAAACGATCTTGTCGGCAACGCCATGCTTGGCAGCCAGTGCGACGGTGATCGGCAGGCCTCTTTCGCTGGTCGACGCATACTCTTTTGCAACTTCGATCGCCCAATCGAAGATCGCCTCTCGCATTGGGCTCGATCTGGCTGCGGACAGCCGAGCCTTTTCATAAACTTTTTCAAAAATTCGCGGAACACCGATAAAGATGGTCGGCCGCACTTCCTTTAAGTTCTCGGGCACCTTTTCGATCGACTCTGCGAAATGGACAGCCATTCCGTTCATGAGATAGATGTACATGCCTGTTCGCTCAAATACGTGCGACAACGGCAGAACGGAGAGTGACGTGTCCCGCCCGGAAAAGGTATACGGAGCACTCGCGTCGATGACGTTGGAAATAAGGTTAGTATGCGACAGCATTACCCCTTTCGGCTCGCCTGTAGTTCCGCTGGTATAGATCAGTGTCGCCACGTCGTCCGGGTCGATCCCATCCCGTAGCTTTGTCGGCATTTCGGGCTCCCGACGGCGGAGGTCATCGCCAATTTCTTCGAGTTCCGCGAGTGATATCGCACGCGGGTCATCGACACCTTCCTTATTAAATAGAATGAGCTTTTCAACCGAATCGCACTCGGAAATGGCCTCTGCAAAACGATCAAACGTGGCGCCGTCCTGTAAAAAGAAGACGCGTGAACCAGAATCCTTAAGGATGAAACTGACCGAGTGAGCGGCGGACGTAGTATAGATCGGAACATCGACGATCCCTGCAAACTGGCAGCCGGCATCGGCCAGTGTCCATTCAGGTGAGTTTGCGGCGAGGATTGCCGCTCGGTCACCCTTCCTGATATTGCAAGAATAGAGACCCAGGGCGATATTCTCCGAACGCTCGACCAATTCTCGCGATGAGATTGCCTTCCACTTTCCATTCGATTTGAAATTAAGGGCGTTTGAAAGGTCAAATGTCGTGACTGATCTAAGAAAAATATCGGCCAATATACGCGGTTCACTTTCGAGGAGTGGAATTCCGCGTCTGGCTGACAAAGGTTTCTCGGCCATTTTTATCATACGGCAGTCGACACGCCTCGCAGGAATATCTTGAGGACCTCGTCCGCCATTGGTTCCAAAGGGTACGATTTTTTGGAGAGGATCCAGTTAGTCACCATTTCGTCCAGGGCTCCGTAAAGAATCTTGGCAGCGACGATCGGTTTGACGTCGTCGCGAAAAACTCCTGCCGATTGCCCGTCTTTGAACGTTTCGCGAATAATGTCCAGATACAGGCCAAAACCTGAAGCGGAAAATTCCTGCATAAATTTGGTCGAACCGCGAAGTTCGATCTGAAATACGATCGCGAGATCACGGTCGGTACCGAGCTTTTCCAGATGAAGATGGGCGATCCGTCGAAGCCGTTCGACAGGTCCGTCGATCACGGCTATCTCCCGCGTGCCTTCATCGATGAACTCAGCCATCGCTCGATCAAATATTGAATGCAGGATCTCGTCTTTACTTTTGAAGTACAGATAGACTGTTCCGTCCGCGATGCCGGCCTCTCCCGCGATATCGGCAACCTTCGAACTAAAAAAACCTTTACCGGCAAATACTTTTATAGCTGCCCGCAATATTGCTTCGCGTTTGTCTGAAACGACCGACTTTGTAGATGAATTTGATCGGGAACTGCGCGGCATACGTGATTATGAATGAACAATCATTCAGTTTGAACTAGGCTATATCAGAATAGCGATTTAAATCAAGAGGGATCAATGCGACGCCGCATAAATGTCTATGAGGTATAAAAGAAAGGGGAACCGTTTCAATAAGAAACCTGGTCCCCAAGATCTAAGAACTACAGAAAAATGGCGGAGAGGACAGGACTCGAACCTGCAAGCGATCACTCGCGGTAGTTTTCAAGACTACTGCCTTACCAATTAGGCTACCTCTCCGTTTGAGGAGCGAACAAGAAATATATCAAAAAAAGCGGCTGATTCAAACTATTTCTTTGCTGCAGATGTGTCACTATCCACAAAAATTAAAGCCGCTTTGAAAGGTTCAAAGCGGCACGACTTATCGATCAATAACCTGCTATTTCGAAGTCAGTAGTTTCGAAATTCGCGTGTCGAGCTCCTCCGTCTTGTCCCAACCGCCGCCGCGATATGCGAGCGTTCCGGCCTGGTCAATGACGAAATACGACGGAAAGCCCATGTCGATGTTGCCCTGCTTGTCGCGATCGGCGTACTGCAGAAGTAAGCCAAAACTATCGGGCAGGACGTGAAAATTAAACTTATTTGATTTGAGGTACGTCTGAACCTTTTCTTGATTTTCCATCGTAACGGCTAGAAAGACGACCTTCTTTTCATCGAATCGCGATGTAAAACCGTTCAGCTTTGGGATCTCACTACGACAGATCGCACATTTTGTCGACCAAAATGTTAGAACGACGACGCGGCCGCGCATCGAGCTCAGGTCGTAGTACGAACCATCGACCGACGATGCCGCAAACGTCGGAGCGGCATTTCCCGCCTTTAAGGCAGTCTGGGCAGAGGCCGGTATTACAAAGGCCAGGGCCAGGAGGATCAAATTAAGTTTTCTCATGAACTACTGAGGAACGAAAGTAATTTCTGTTAAAGCGTGTTTAACGCCTATGTTTAAAAGAAATTGCTAATGGAGTATACATTCAGAAAACGCGAATGAAAAGTCAAAATAACGGTTCGCAGCAAATCTCCCGGTGTCCCGCTAACGTGTTAGAATTTCGCAGATGCTGCTCGAAACGCTTGAAGCCATTGGCTTTCGCAATTTACAAGGAAAATTCTCGTGCGGCGACCGTCTTAATATTTTTTTTGGCGAAAACGGCCATGGCAAGACAAATTGGCTCGAAGCGATCTATTTCCTGGCGAACGCGAGGTCATTCCGGACGTCAAAACCGGCGGAGATCGTCGAATTTGGTCACGACCTCGCGATCGTACGAGGTGCGGTCCGTGAATCACCAGAGATCGTTCGCGAACTTCAGGCCTCGATTCAGGCAAATACAAAAGCGCTTCTTGTGAATGGTAAGAAGGAAACGATCCAGCGATACCTGGGTCAGCTCCACGCCATTATCTTTAACTCGGACGAGCTTGAGGTCGTCCGCGGGTTGCCCGACGCTCGCCGGCGGTTTTTAGATACCGGGATCGTTTCGCTCCATCCGCCATTTGTCCAGACCTTTACCGACTATAGCCGTGTTATCCGGCAAAAGAATGCACTACTGCAGGACGCACGCGACTCTCAATTTACGATTGAAAAAGCGACGGAACTGCTTGCCCCGTGGAACGAACAGCTGGCGTCGCTCGCGTCTCGCATCCACCGTGCGCGAGTTCGCTTTGTCGAGCGTCTGAATGAAGTGCTCGAAACGCGTCTCTTCGGCCGCGAAGAACTGACCGTCCGCTACCGTTCCGCGCTTGAGGAAAAGGGCGACATGGCTGATTACGAGGGATTGATCACTGAACGCCTCGCACTTCGGGTCCAGGCCGAGGTCATTGCCGGCCATGCGCTCATAGGAACCCATCGCGATGACATGGAGCTAACATTCGACGGGCACGACCTCCGCCGCTTCGGCTCATCAGGCCAGCAGCGAAGTGCGCTCCTCCTGCTCCAGCTAGCCAATATCGCCGTCTACCGTGCCACACGCGGCGAATATCCGCTATTTCTCATCGACGACATCGACGCCGAACTCGACTACCGAAGAATAGGCCAACTGCTCGAATTTCTCACCGGTAAGACGCAGACATTTGTGACCACGTCGAAGGAAAGTTTGGTTGAGAAATTTGGCAGCGACGCCTCGGTCTTCGATATCGAGAATGGTATCGCTGAAAACCGCTAGAATCCAGATTTTTATTGCATTTCGCGGCTGTCTAATTCTTTCGAAAAATGTTAAAATTTGCTTTTGGTTCGGTCAGTAAATTCAGTGCTGATCAACGTGTGTATCGGGAATTCCAATAAGGCGACAAACCATCTGAGATAAGCCGCGCACTATGAGGGTCGTAAAGGTATTTCTGGCTGTGATCGGGGCGGTTTTCGCTCTTAGCATTTCCATGTTTGGCCAGGAACTAAAGCCGGGCTCTGATTCGCCGGGACAGATTGGGAATCCAGCGGCTAAATTCCAAATAGAAGTTTTCAACGATTACCAGTGCCCGACATGTCGCAGCTACAACGAGGTTCTGAAAAAGGTCGAGCAGAGATATGGACAAAAAATATTAATCATATTTCGCAACTATCCGTTAAAGATTCCCGCTCACACGAACGCAGTCTCGGCGGCTCAAGCTGTCGAGGCAGCTGGGAAACAAGACAAATTTGTCGGCATGGCAAATTTGATCTTTAAGAACCAGAAAGTTTGGGGGCCAAAACTGTCGAATGTGACAACTTTTGTTAGATATGCAAAACAGCTCGGACTTAACATTTCCAAGTTTCGTAGCGACTTCAACAGCTTTGAAGTAATGGACCGAATCACCCAAGATCTGGAGCGGGCAAGATCGCTCGGATTAACTGGAACGCCCAGCGTTTTATTGAACGGCAAACTCCTGGACTGGGCAGACACACTTAAAATAGAAGATATTATTTCGACAGAACTATAGAGGTTATTACAATTGGCTAAAGCACAACCAGAATACGGTGCAGATCAGATAACGGTTTTAGAGGGACGCGACGCGGTGCGCAAGCGACCGGCGATGTATATCGGCTCGACCAGCGAGATCGGGCTGCATCACCTCGTCTATGAGGTGGTCGATAACTCGGTCGATGAGGCTCTCGCGGGCTTTTGCGACACGATCGATGTCGCGATCCATATGGATAATTCCGTAACGGTCGTCGATAACGGCCGAGGGATCCCGACCGACATGCATAAGCAGGAGGGGCGTTCTGCGGCCGAGGTCGTGATGACGATACTTCACGCAGGTGGCAAATTTGACACGAATTCGTACAAAGTTTCGGGCGGTTTGCACGGCGTCGGTGTCAGCTGCGTCAACTTTCTGAGCGAGTACCTAAGGCTCGAGATCTGGCGTGATGGCGCGACGCATGAGATGGAATTTGAAGCCGGCATTCCGGTTGCCGCGCTGAAACAAACTGGAACGACCTCGAAACGCGGTACCAAGATCACATTCCGGCCCGATTCGAGCATTTTCGAGACGACAATTTATAGTTTCGAGAAATTGTCCGAACGGCTGCGTGAGAAAGCGTTTCTAAACAAAGGCATTCGCATTCATATCAAAGACGAACGCGAGGATCCCGAAAAATCACACGACTTTTATTACAAGGGGGGCATTGCCGAGTTCGTCAAACATCTCAACAAAAACAAAGCTCCGCTGCACGACGAACCGCTCTACTTTGAGATGATCTCCGATGAGCTGTCGATCGAGGTTTCGATGCAGTACAACGACAGCTACGATGAAAAGATATTTTCCTTCGCCAACAATATCAATACGGTTGACGGCGGGACACACCTTTCGGGTTTTAGAGGGGCGATAACGCGTACGATCAATAATTACGCTGAGAGCTCCGGCATGGTAAAAAATGCCAAGGTTGCGCTCACCGGTGATGACGTTCGCGAGGGGTTGGTCGCGATCATCAGCGTCAAGATCCCTCAGCCGCAGTTCGAAGGACAGACTAAAGGAAAGTTGAATTCGCCTGTCAAAGGACCCGTCGAGTCGTTCCTGAATGAAAAGCTCGGCGAGTTTTTCGAGCAGAATCCGGCTGTGGCGAAAAAGATCGTAGGAAAGGCAGTAGATGCAGCACGGGCTCGTGATGCCGCCCGAAAGGCACGCGAAATCGTCCGTAAAAGTGCATTGGGGACCTCGACACTGCCTGGTAAACTGGCTGATTGCCAGGAAAAGGATCCGGCGCTGTCCGAGATCTACATTGTCGAGGGTGATTCGGCAGGCGGTTCGGCCAAACAGGGCCGCGACCGTAAGAATCAGGCGGTCCTGCCGCTCAAGGGTAAAATTCTGAACGTCGAAAAGGCCCGCTTTGACAAAATGCTCGGCCACGGCGAGATCAAGGCCCTGATCACGGCCCTCGGAACCGGCATCGGCAAAGAGGACTTTGACGTCACCAAGCTCCGGTATCACAAGATCTGCCTGATGACCGACGCCGACGTCGACGGCAGTCATATCCGGACGCTGCTCCTGACATTTTTCTATCGCCAAATGCCCGAACTGCTCGAGAATGGCTACGTCTATATCGCGCAGCCACCGCTCTACAAGGTAAAGCGAGGCAAAAAGGAAGAGTACATCAAGGACGAAAAAGGGATGTTCCGCTATCTGATGCGCATGGCAACGGCCGAATCGCAGATCAGCTCGGACGGCAATGCGATCGAGGGGCGCCTGCTTTCAAAAGCTCTGGAGCAGACGACGGAACTTAAAAACTACTCCGCCCGTCTGGCCCGCCGCGTTCAAAACGACGCGAAACTGGTTGAGATCCTGCTTGAGGCATTTGCCGGCAAGGACGGCATCATGACCAAAAATCAGGTGCGCCTCCGAAAGGTTTTTGGCGAACAGGAAATGATGGCCGAGGTCGAAGGCAAGCTCATCGACGCCGGGTTCGCGGCCGAACTCACCGGTGATGCCGAACATGGTTTACTTGAGATCGACGTCAGCTATCCGAACGGCCAAAGCCTTAAGATCGACTGGAACCTGGCGAGCTATGTCGAATTTCAAAAAGCGCTCGAACTAAGACGCTCCCTGGAGATCGATTTTCCCGGCCCGTTCGTACTTGGCGAAAACGGCAAGAGCGAAACCTTGGAAACCCGCGAAGACCTGCTTGAAAAGGTGATGGCGATGGCCAAAAAAGACCTCACCATACAGCGTTACAAGGGTCTCGGGGAGATGAACCCCGAACAGCTCTGGGAAACCACTATGGACCCGGAAAAACGCACGATGCTCCAGGTTCGCATCGAGGATGCGATCGAAACCGACGGCATCTTCACGGTCCTCATGGGCGACCAGGTCGAACCCCGCCGAAAGTTTATCGAAGACAACGCTCTCGATGTTAAGAATCTCGACGTTTAGGAAACAAATGAAGATCATCTTATTGACCGCGATAGTTTTAACATCTTGTCTCGCCGGCTTTGCGCAGCGGACACCGACATTTGCCCAATATTCAGCCAAGGTCGAAAAGATCCGACATGTCACGGTCGACCTGACGAGCCACAGACACGCCCGGATGTTTCGCACCAATCTCCGCAACGCTGCCAAAGAAGGCGTGAACTTTGCCGGCCACTATATTCTGACCGGTTGGGGCTGCGGCACGAACTGCTCCGAGTGGGCGATCATCGATGCACGGAATGGACGGGTTTTCTTCCCGAGAGAGTTTGAGGGCGTGGGCTACGGCTTCTGCGATCTGCCTGAGAAAGGGTTGCCGGGCGATATGCCAAAGATGAGCGACGATGCCGCAGGCCCGCTTTATTCGAAACCAAACAGCCGGATGGTCATACTGACGGGTTTTACCGGCGGCGGTCTTGATAACCGACGGGCAAAGTGCGGCAACTACTTTTTCGAGTGGACCGGCGCTACGCTCAGGCAGTTAAAACTCGTTCCCGGAAAGCGGACCGATACACCCTAAACAGTCCAAATCACCGATCGGTTGACAGCCAAAACTTTAAACTTTAGACATTGAAGCGTTCTTTATTAAGAAAAGCCCGGTCGGCTTTTCGGCTCGCGGATTCCCCATTTAGTAAAAATCAGCTCGAAAGTAGCGATGCGAACGACGATTGGCGGGGACACCCATGAGAGTCCTGTCGGCGCTATGCTCTCGACTCAATAAGGGGTAGAGAAGACGAGAAATGAAAAATGATAAGGCTTGCGCCAGTTACCGGCGCTGGCCTTATTATTTTTGGCGTCTGGTGCCGACACCTTTTGTCCCGCGTTGAGATAAGGAAATGGTCCCCGATAATCAGCTTCGCGGACGATTCCTGATCGAGTGCGAGAATTTGAACATCGAAGTGTTTTTCACCCTCAGCCCAGAAAACCCGCCGTTGATCCAGCAGCTCGATGTCGGGGAGACCGCAAAGAAATAGCGGATAGCTATCGGATATTACAATAAATTAGCCTCGCGGATCGGTCCGCGAGGCCTTTTCTTAGAGCCAATATGTGGTCAATTCGAAGCAGGTGCCTGCACGGTCACGTCAACCTTGTGTTGTTGTGGCTGTGTCACCTTTCGCAAGAAACCGCTGTAGTATAACGCTCCGACGATCAAGCCAACAATGATCACCATAGCGAGTGCCCAAATAAAGCTGCTCGCCGCCCTGCCTGAACCATCCGTAACGACGGGAACCTCTCTTTCAATAATTTCTCTAGCCATATGATTTACATCCTCCTAATACTAATCTTGCCGCGACAGCGGTAAAACGCGTTGTAGGGCGGCATACATAGGCACAAAAAATCTAAACGCTAACCTTCGACGCGATCTGCCAATTCGGCCCAGCGAGTGAGGTCGGTTTCGATCTGGAAATTTAGGGCTTGCTGTTCCTTAAAAAGTTCATTGACCTTTCCCGAGTCTGTGGCAGACGCGACCATTTCCCGTTCGATCTCGGGTAATCGTTTCTCGGTTTCAGCGATCCGCTGTTCGACGGCCTCGAACTCACGCATTTCCTTAAAGGTTAGTTTCTTCGACTTTGGCTTTTCGACCGCCGGCGCTCGAACATCTTGATCGCCACTCGCTGGCACGTTTGCTACTGCGGATTTTTGCTCCGCTTCCTGACGTTCATGGGCCACCAGGTAGGCGGAGTAATCACCGGGGTATTCGCGAACCTTGCCCCCAGCTATAAAACGAAAAACGTTGTCGATCGTGCGGTCCAGGAAGTAGCGGTCGTGGCTGACCACGATCAGTGCACCCGCGAATTCGTCGAGGTATTCTTCGAGCGCGATGAGCGTCGGGATGTCGAGGTCGTTGGTCGGTTCGTCGAGCAGGAGGACGTTGGGCGAACCCATAAGAATTCGTAGGAGATAGAGGCGACGGCGTTCCCCGCCCGAAAGATTGCCTATAACGGCGTATTGCACAGCCGGTTCAAATAGAAATCTTTCAAGCATCTTGCCCGCGGTTATCTGAACGCCCTCATTTGTCGTTACGTATGCCGCAACGTCGCGAATGTAATCGATGACACGCTGTTCGTCATTCAGTGCCCGGCTTTCCTGATCATAGTAGCCGATGTGGACGGTTTGGCCGATATCGATCTTGCCGCTGTCCGGTGCGACCCGTCCCGTGATCATGTCCAGCAGGGTTGTTTTGCCACTGCCGTTGGAGCCGATAATGCCAATTCGGTCGTCGCGTTTGAGCAGGTAGGTAAAGTCGTGGATAAGAGTGTTTTCAGCGTAGGATTTCGAGACATTGTTGATCTCGATGACCTTAGACCCGAGCCGTTTCGAGCCGATGGCGATATCGATCTCGCCCTTTGCCGACTCCTTGGGCGTGTCCATGAGAGAATAAGCGGCCGCGACTCGGTGTTTCGATTTACGCGTGCGAGCCTTTGCCCCGCGGCGGAGCCAGGCAAGCTCTTTTTTTATCAGTTGCTCTCGTTTGTGGCCTTCGGATGCACGTGACTCTTCCTGCTCGGCCTTTTTTTCCAGGTAATAAGCGTAATTTCCCCCAAAACTCTGCACTGTTCCGCGATCGACCTCGAAGATGCGGTCCGTGACGCGGTCGAGGAAATAGCGGTCGTGCGTGACCAGCAGCAGCACGCCCGTGTAGCGTGAGAGATACGCTTCGAGCCACTCGATCGTGTCGGCGTCAAGGTGGTTTGTCGGCTCGTCGAGGATCAGTATGTCGGGTTTGAATATCAGCTCGTGGGCAAGTGCGACCCGCTTTCGCTGGCCACCTGAGAGCGAACCCATTTTTGCGGATGTGTCCGTGATGTCTAGTCGCGTCAAAACGGATCGTGCATTAGTCTCGATCTCCCATCCGCCGCTCGTCTCAAGGTCGTGCTGGAGGTCAGACATGCGCTTCAACGTCGCCGAATCGTCCTTGCCGGCAGCGACGTCGTGACAAACCGCTTCGTAGTCGCGGATGGTCTGCATCACGCCGCTGCTCGATGCAAATATTGTCTCAAGCACAGTTCGGCTCTCGTCGTATGCCGGATTTTGCGAAAGATAAGCAAGTGTCATGCCCTTCGCCCGCGTCACGCGGCCCGTGTCCGGTGTTTCGACACCCGCGACGATCCGCAAAAAGGTCGTCTTGCCCGAACCGTTAGCACCGATTATTCCGATCTTGTCACGATCCTCAAGACCAAGCGTGACACCCTCAAAAAGTGGCCGAAACCCGTAATTCTTCGAAACATTTTCCAGCGAGACGATATTCATAAGCAAAATACAAAGTTAGCAGAATGCCGTCACCGCCGCCATTGGATAGGTTTTTGGTTGTTATACACGCTCACGCACGAAAGCGACTCTTATGCGACGTCCTGCCGTGAGACGCTTTCGATCTCGAGCACCAGACCGGCTCCGTAAGCTTTGGCGGGGGTTTGATAGCCGGGGATAAAATTGCCGGCGAGAATTTTCTCGGCAATATTTAGAGCCGCGATCGCCGTGATGGTGTAGCCTTCGGGGCCTTGTTGACGGGCCTCGACGCGATTTCCTTGGTTATCGCTGGCTTCGCCCCACATTAGGGTTTTGCCTTTTTCGCGTTCGGCGTCCGATGGGCCGCCGGCTGGGATCTTCTTTTGCAGGTAGCTCTGAAACGGGCCGGTTGCAAGCAGCCAGCCGAGGTAGCGGCTCATTTTCATAAGCTTTAGGTTTGATGGTGGAATGATAGTAAATACCTCTATATTTGGGATGCCTGTCGAGTAGAAGGCCGTGGAGACATCGCCCCACGGTATCGTAACTCCCGTTTTAGTGACTTCGCCAAAGTCGATATCACGCGTTTTCCACGCGGCCGGAACAGAGGTAATTTTCCCGTCCTTTCGGATCGCACCGCCTTTCCCGACGTTCATCGTCATCGTCGCCTGTGTCCCGTGCGAGAGCCGTCCCATGCCGTAAAAGGCAAGAGAAAGGCTTGTTGCGGACGGCAGTCGATCTTTCAGATGACGGGCAAGGCAATCGCTCGGCACAACGTCAAAACCGACGCCGGGCATGAGCATGACGGCCGCTTCCTCTGCCTTTTTGCCCATCGACGCGCAAGTCTCAAAAACGCTGATCTCGCCCGTTATGTCGGTGTAATGCCTTTTATTGCGAATACAAGCCTTGACCATCGGCAGACTCGTGATCGAGAATGGCCCCGCACAATGCAAAACTATGTCGACCTCCTGCAAAGCCGCGTCGAGCTTTGCCGTTTCATCAAGCGAAAATACACGGTGCGCAAACCCGTACTGCTCGGCGAGCCCCGAGATCTTGGCCTCATTCCGTCCCGCCAAGATCGGGTTCAAGCCGCGTTCGGCGGCCATTCGCGTGATCAATTCGCCCGTGTAGCCGTTGGCTCCGTATATCAGAAAGTTGTTTGACATATTGCAGAGATTCTCACGCAAAATCGCAAAGTACGCAAAGAGAAAACGCTAATCGAGGATCTGCTGGATCCGCCCGACCTGTCCGTCCACCAGCCGCACCTTAATACCATGTGGATGATTCGGCGAATTTGTCAGTAGATCCTTGACGACGCCGATGGTCTGTTTCCCCGATCGCTGATCCTGCTTTAGGACGATAGCAACCTTTGCTCCTGAAGTGATATTTTTGCGGATCCGATGCGGCATATTTAAAACAGGTCAAGGTGTAACGATTGCGTTTCCTTGAGTTTATCCAAAAACGCGTCACGGTCAACGTCTTTGGCTCCCAACGCTTTTAAGTGCGGCGTCATGACCTGGGCGTCAAGCCAGGTCGAGCCGCTCGTCCGAAGATGATCGATGAGAAAAAGTAGGGCGAGTTTTGAAGCGTTTGGTGACCTAAAAAACATGCTTTCGCCGCAAAATACTCCACCCGCGTCGACGCCGTACAGTCCACCTACCAGATTGCCGTCGCTGTCCCAGGCTTCAACGCTATGGGCCATTCCGGCTCGATGAAGCTCTGAGTACACTTTGGCAAATTCGCCCGTGATCCAAGTGCCGTGTTGTCCGGGCCTGTAGGCCAGAGAGCACTGGGTGATCACCGCATTAAAGTCCTTGTCTATTGTGAAGCCGAATTCACAGCGGCGACGCAATTTTTCAAGACTGCGGGGCACCGTGAGGTCTGTGAATTCAAGTATTGCACGAGGATTCGGACAGTGCCACGGCAGTGGAATGCCTTCGGTATACCACGGAAAGATCCCCTTTCGATAGGCGTTTTGAAGATTCTCAATTGACAGTTGACCACCAAAATGAACCACGCCCTCAGCAGGATACATAAAATCGCCGACAATCACCCACGCTGTGTAGTCGAACGTGCTTGGGTCTGGAAATTCGATCAACGACATTAGGAGAATTTTAGCAGGATATATGGGATAAATAGGTCCTCTAAGAATGTTTTGTCCATCCGCTTATCAATGAGTTGCGGGTGAACAAGCCCCTAAATGAGCTTCTTCTTCCATTTCCCCCTTCTGAACAACAGACCGCTTGCGACGGCAAGAAGTGAAAACGCGAGCGTGATCGCCCAGAATACGCCGTCAGGCCCCATCTGATAGCGATAAGCGAGCGCGTATGCAAGCGGTATCTCGAATATCCAGAACACCAGCAGATTGAGATATGTCGGCGTCCACGTGTCGCCTGCTCCGTTGAAGGCCGTCTCAAGCACCATGCCGAGCCCGTAGAATGCGAAACCGTAGGCGATAATGTGGAGTGCGCTCGTTCCATAACTCAACGCCTTTGTCTCTTGAGTAAAGATGCCGATGAATCGTCTTGAACTCTGGCCGATTCAACCCTATAATGCCCACACCACACAGGAGTTACCAAATATGACGATCGGATCCCGCCGCGATTTTCTAAAACACCTGGGAGTGCTCTCGGCATTATTGGCAGCGGGCCGTGGAAACCTCGCTTTGTCCCACGTCGACGACGAACGGCCGTTCAATATGCTCATCGTCGGCGATTCGGTGATCTGGGGACAGGGACTCGAGGAAACGGACAAGTTTTACACGCTCATAGCCGATTGGCTTCGAAAGGAGGCATTTGGTAAACGGTGCGAGGTGAATGTAAAAGTAAAAGCGCACTCAGGCTCAACACTAAAGTTTCATCCGGATGAGGCCGAGAAATATAAAAAAGCCGGGAGAAATGAGGCTGATGCCTTCAATCCAGAAGTTAACGTCGGTTTTCCCAGCAGTTGGAAACAGATCGAGATGGCCGCCGATGAGTATCGCGCGGAGGGAAAAGGCGGAGCGGACCTGATGATGATCTGCGGGGGTATAACCGATATTACAACCTCACGCGTTTTTGATCCGAAGGGGAACGACGATGAACTAAGGTCCGATATAAAACGGTACTGCGGCGACAATATGTTCGACGTGCTCCAACTAGCGGCAGATAGAAATCCGAACGCTCTTCTGGTTGTGATCGGTTACTTTCCGGTGATAACTCCATACTCGCAAAACGGCAAGATGCTTAATGCCTGGCTGGAAGCCTTAAGTTTTCCGCGAATGACGAAATTTTTTGTAAACAACCCGATCGTTCGTCCAATGGTTTTTAATAAGCTTAAGAAACGCGGCATTGATCGTTCACGAATATGGCTTGAGGAATCGAATCGCAATTTCCAAGCGGCGGTCACGGCTATCAACGAAAAATACAATTCGAAGCGAGCGATTCTTGTCAGAACACCATTGACGGAAGAAAATGGCGCGGAAGCTCCGAAGACAATGCTCCTCAGAATGGGGAAAAATGGCGTAGTCGAAGACGCTGTTGCACAACAGCGGATAAAGGATTGCCGCGAGACTCTGCCGAAGCTAAAGAGCTCCACCGGAATAGATTATCCCGTCCGGCTCTGCGAGATCGCCGCGGTCGGCCATCCAAATCCTGCCGGCGCTCGGGCTTATGCCGAATCTATTAAGTCTTTAATAGGACCGATCATTCATTGACGCCCGTTTCTTGACCTGCTTCCCTACCCGTCTGCAAATCGCTATAATTTAAGTTTGGTTTTGCGATGAAGATAGCAATAGCAATGAGCGGCGGCGTCGATAGTTCGGCGGCAGCGGCGTTATTAAAAGAGCAAGGACACGAGTTGGTCGGCTTTACGATGCAGCTCTGGAACCAACGGCGCGGTATTAGCGTTGATGAGAACGGAGATCCGCTACCTTCACGCTGCTGCTCGCTCGATGATGTGTATGACGCCCGTCGTGTTGCTGATGGGTTAGGTTTTCCTTTTTACGTTTTGAACTTAGAAAAAGAGTTTGAATCGTCGGTCGTTGAACCTTTCGTCCAAAGCTATCTTGACGGCGAAACGCCGATCCCATGCGTTGCCTGTAACTCGCGACTAAAATTTGCTTCGCTCGACAAATTGGCGGTGTCTTTGGGCTGCGAAAAGGTAGCGACCGGACATTTCGCCCGTGTCGAATACGACGAAGCGGCAGACCGCTATCGACTGTTTCGGGGCCGAAATCACTGGAAAGACCAGAGCTACTTTCTGTGGGAATTGACGCAGGACCAATTGTCACGAGCCTATTTTCCGTTGGGTGAAATGCATAAAGAAGAGGTTCGGGATATCGCCCGCGAGGCCAATCTGTACACTGCCGAAAAGAAGGAATCTCAGGAAATATGTTTTGTTCCTGACGGTAAGTACTCCGAGTTCATTGACCGTTATCTTGACCACGAAGGCCGCGCCGAAGAACTTCCTGCGGCCGGCGAGATCGTAAATACGGCTGGCGTGAACATGGGCTCGCATGACGGCATTCATAGATATACGATCGGGCAGCGTCGCGGTTTAGGCATCGCCAACGAAAAACCGCTTTACGTCTTGCAGATCGAACGTGCAAAGAATCGGATCATTGTCGGCGAGGCCGATGAGCTCGATTCGACTGAATTTATTGCAAAGGGCGTTAATTGGGTCGCCTTCGACGATCCGTCGCAACCGGTACACGCCGATGTCAAGATCCGCTATCGCCACGAGCCCGCGGCCGCGACGATTTATGCTCTGCCCGACGATCGAGCCCGAATTGTTTTTGACGAACCGCAGCGTGCTATCACGCCGGGACAGGCGACGATATTCTATAATGGGGATGAGGTCGTCGGTGGCGGCTGGATAGAAAGGTGAGAATTTATGCCAAAAGAAAAAAAGAGATTAAGTAAAAATGCCAAAGCCGCATTAAAAGCGATCACCGAATCAAAGCTACTCGCGGCGAGCAAAGCGGCGCAGGTTACGAATGCGGGACAGGAATTGCGAGCTACACAGGTTACCCCTAGAACAAGTGTGGCGAATAAACTACGACCGGAGAAGAAACGAGGTTGACGATACGGGCGTCTGAACGAAAGCTCAATCTCGGACAGCAAAATGTCTTGTGTGCGAAAGCCCCAGAGGATTTTTTGCTAGATCGTGGTGCTCTGGTGGTTCGCTAAACAGCTTCGAGATCATCCCCTTTCCTCGGCATGAACAGCTTGATAATCACGTACAGTAAAAATCCGATCGGACCGAACATGAACGTGAGGAACAGGCACGGTATTACCAGAAAATGAGATATACCGTTCTTTTGCGAGTCCTGTACCTCCCAACTGCCCACAAACAGATCGAAAGCAAGATAGTGGATCCATCCGGCTAGCACGGCCCATTCATTCGTAAAAAGTTTCATAACATTCGACAAGTTGTCGAACCCGCCCTCCGCCCTTCCAAAAAAAAGTACGATCAGGATCAAATAGGCGACCGATAGCAGCAGCGGTATAGCACCGGAAAGCACAAGGTGCCTTGTATACTTCCAGGTAGGCAAGATTGCGATCAGCAACCATGCCATAATCGCCAAAACGTTTAAGACTGTGAATATTTGTTCGGCTTTCATTATTTTCTCCCTGTCTTACACGGAGCGATATTTGCACCTATTTGTTATGGTAGGTTTCTTAACACCGTTAAGACGGCTCTCACCGCCCCCCTTACCTGCGTAAACCTCTGATCATCGTGTCTATGACGGACTTTGTCAGAATCTGGCGTTCGGCGAATGGAAACCCCTCGTGAGTTATCAGCAATGAGGTCACTCCGTGAAGGCCCGCCCACAGCGTCTGGGCAATGACTGCCGGGTTTCCTGGACCGAAAAATCCTGCTCTGGCACATTCGGTAACAGACTCAGCTAATATTTCGAACGCTCGTTGGCTGGCGGATCCTTCGTAGGAATAACCGTTCTCGCGGAAGTATTTTTGTTTTGGGGATATGAAAACCACATCGTAGTGGTAAGGGTTGTTGAGCCCGAAATCGACATAAGCCATCATTACGCGCCGAAGGATCTCCAATGGAGTGCCTCCTAGCTCCTGACTTTTTCTTATTTCATCAGCAAGTTTTTCAAATGAGGTCTCGCAGATCTCTTGGAGAAGTTGGGACTTGTCTTTGAAATATAAATAGATCGTCGTCGGTGAATATTCGATCTGTTCGGCGATCTTCCGCATCGAAACGTTTTCGTAACCCTGCGCAACGAACAACTCTCGGGCAGCGTCAAGGATCAGTCGACGCAACAACTCTTTTTCTCGCTTTTTCCGATCATCAATTGCCATAGACTTAACGTTGTTAAGTTACATCACGCAGTTATTCCAAGTCAAATATTCAACCGTCCCGAATCCGAAACGGTGAGTGGCTGTCTTGACCAAAGGTGATATTCGCCGTATTATCGTAAATTCGCTGCCGGAGTGGCGAAATTGGTATACGCACTAGACTCAAAATCTAGCGGGCTTAACGCTCATGTCGGTTCGAGTCCGACCTCCGGTACCACAAAATGAGAAAGGCGGCCTTGGTTGGACCAAAGCCGCCTTTTGTTATCAAACCGATCTAAACAGCAGGTTTACTGCTTTCGATAGTTTGTTGTCTGACCATTGCTCGAATTATAGGTCCGGATGCCGTTACCGTTGCGGGTTACGGTCGAAACGTCCCCATTAAGCGTAATCGAACCGTTATAATACGTTCCGTAATATGCCTGGCCGTTAACATTTGCCGTCACCTGTCCATTGTTGTTCAAGGTCAGGGAAATATTTGTGCCATTCGTCGAATAGAACGTTCCCTGAGCCCAATTTGGCGGCGAACTCATGTTGCCATTGCCATTCCAACCACCGTTTCCACCATTTCCGCCGTTGTTCCGGCCATTACGAGAGTAGATCGTAGTCTGGCCGGTGTTACGGTTATAGGTTTGAAGGCCGTTACCGTTTTGGCTGATAGTGGACGAATCACCGTTAAGCATCAGATTTCCCCGATTATACGTACCGTAGAATGTCTGCCCTGCATTAACTACTGTGGCTCGGCCATCGTTGTCGATGGTCAACGAGATATCCGTACCATTTGTCGAGTAAAACGTGCCGCGGGCCCATGACGGAGGCGAGCTCATGTTGCCGCCGCCGTTCCAGCCGCCGTTGCCGCCATTGTTTCCGCCGTTGTTTCCTCCATTCCAGGCATTTCGGCTGTAGATAGTCGTCTGTCCCGTATTACGGTTATAGGTCTGAATGCCGTTACCGTTTTGCGTCACAGTTGACGAATCGCCATTGAGAAGCAAATTGCCCCGATAGTAGGTGCCGTAAAACGTTTGTCCATTATTGATGACCGAAATTCTGCCATCTGAATCGAGCGTCAAAGCGATTTCGTCGGAGCCGTTCCTTGAGTAAAATGTCCCGCGGGCCCAGCTAGGTGGCGAACTCATATTTCCATTGCCGTTCCAACCGCCATTTCCGCCGTTGTTTCCGCCATTCAAACCGCCGCCGTTCCAGCCGCCACCATTCAGACCCGGCAAGTCAAACGTGTCAGCGACCGCGTTGAGGTCATTGCGCATAGTAGCCCACTGACGCTCAATATCGCGTCGGAACGACAACTGGTTGATGATGTCGTTGACCGACGAAGCCTTGGCTATAGTGTCCGAACCATCATTCCTGACCAGCCACCACGATTTGTTGCGATCGAATTCGCTGTGAAAATGATCTAGCGACTTTACATAGTCCTTAACGCGATCGTTGTACTGATCCTCGGCCCTTGAACCGTTGATTCGACTGCGGTCAAGTGCATGGTCGAAGTCGCGCTTAAATTTGTCGCTGCTTGACTCCAGCCGGTGAATGATCTGGCGAACCTGTTCCTTCGTGTATCGATTCTGATACCGAAGTTGTCCGTTTTGAGCGCTTATCGAAGCCGGTAGTATTACACCGGCCGCTAAAATAAAAATACTCGTCAATAAAGTGCCAATTATTTTGTTTCTCATGATCCAATTCCTCCTTACTTCCTCGCGGCCCGGTCGATCCGAAAATCGGACGACGTTAAGACCCGCGACCAGTTCTATTGATACAATAATAGGGGCAAAAGATGCCCGAAATCGTGTAATCTTGGTTATTTCGACTGCGCACAGTATATTCCTATAGGCTGTATTTTACAATTTTGACCCCAACCGCAAGAACAGACAATTTGCCGACGCGAGTATCCGATCTTGATTTCGCTCTACCGGCTGAACTCATCGCACAGACGTCGGCCGACCGGCGTGACGCTTCACGTATGCTGACCGTTGATCGGCGAACATCTGCCATTAGCGACGGCCTATTTACCGATCTTCCGGAACATCTAAATGCTAGTGATGTTTTGGTCCTTAACAACACCAAGGTCTTTCCGGCTCGCCTGATCGGAAGGACGGAAACCGGTTCGACGGTTGAGGTGTTCCTTGTCAATGACCTCGGAGAAAACAACTGGGAAGTGTTGGCAAAACCAGCAAAACGACTTTCAACGGGTAAGAAGGTCAACTTCGCCGACCGTCTCTCGGCTACTACTATCGACCGAAAGCCAAACGGCATGGTTTGTCTCCGGTTTGAGGTAAGCGGCGACTTTTTCGAGACACTCGACGAGGTCGGCCAAACGCCGTTACCGCCCTATATAAAGCGCGTTGAAACACCGAATGAAAGCGATCGCGAGCGTTACCAGACTGTATATGCAAGCAACCGTGGGGCGATCGCTGCACCGACGGCCGGTTTACATTTTACGCCCGCGATACTAGATAGTATTCGTGAGAAAGGGGTCAAAATTGTAGAGATCACGCTGCATGTTGGTTACGGAACCTTTGAGCCGATTCGGGTCGAGAACCTGTCGGATCATCATGTACTGCCTGAACGATACGAGATCAGTGAAGAGGCTGCGGAAACGTTAAACGCCGCCCGATCCGAGGGACGTCGTTTTGTCGCTGTTGGAACCACCACGGCCCGCACGCTTGAATCCGCGATTCGCGACCATGGCAAATATCTATCGGGAAAACATTTGGCAGCGATAACGATAACGCCCGGATACAAATTCCGGGCCGTCAATGCGCTGCTTACAAATTTTCATTTACCTTGCAGTTCGTTGTTGGTTTTAACTTCAACTTTCGGTGGCTACGAACTTATAATGGATTCCTACAGGCGTGCGGTTGAAGCCAGATATCGTTTCTACAGCTATGGCGATTGTATGCTCATCGTTTAAGTCACTTTATGGCGGTACTTGAGTCAATTCGAAATTTCTTTATCCCGGCCGCATTGGCCGAACCCGAGGAAATAGTACCCGCTCGGCCGACCACCTATTCGGTCCGTCCGTTGACTCTTGACCATTTGAATGAAGTGCTGCGTCTCAATATCAGGTGTTTTGTAAAGGGCGACAATTATACAAAACATACCTTTGACTACCTCTTGAATGAGCCGCGAACGATAAGTTATCGAGTTGTGGCGGCGAACGGGGAAATTGTGGCATTCGCATTTGTAATGATCACCGACACTGGTTCCGCTCATTTAACGACCATCGGCGTCGCCCCTGAACACCGTCGTCGCGGGATCGCCGCCCTGTTACTCGAACACCTCGAACGGGCAGTAAGAGTCCGCGAGATCGGAACGCTGGTTCTCGAAGTTCGGGTCGGAAATACAGCCGCTCAAAACCTGTACTTACAATTTGGCTATAACGTAGTTCAACGCGTTCAGAAGTACTACACAAATGGTGAGGATTGCTACCTCATGATGAAGGCAATTCTATAGGATCTGCATATCTTGAAATTTACCCTGCCCGCGATATATCCGATCACCGACTCGCAAATCTCGTACCTCTCGCACTCTGAGCAGGTAAGCCGGTTGATTGCCGGCGGCGCTACGCTAATTCAGATCCGCGAAAAGGGAACTCCTGCCGCGGACTGGTTTACTGATGCACAACTTGCTCTCGCCACCGCTCATACACAGGGCGTACGGATCATCATTAATGATCGGGTAGACATAGCTCTTGCTCTCGGGGCAGATGGCGTCCACTTGGGCCAGGACGACCTGCCGCCGGAGGAGGCCCGAAAACTTCTCGGTGACGAGGCCATCATTGGATATTCTACGCATACGACCGAACAGGTGAGTTCAGCGATCCGCCTTCCCATCGATTACCTGGCGTTTGGGCCCATCTTCGATACCCGAACAAAACAGGATGCCGACGCAACTGTCGGGCTTGGGTTGCTCCGCCAGATCAGCCGGTTGAAAGGCGATCTTCCCCTTGTTGCCATTGGCGGCATAAACGGCGAGAACATTGATCAGGTATTTACCGCTGGAGCCGACTCGGCAGCGATTATCGGATTCTTGCTCGCGGAACAAGTTGGTATCGAGACTAGAATGAGCGAATTGGTGTGTAAGTACCAACAAACTTGTTAAACAATCCACAAAATTATATTGCATTTGCTCCAACCGATAGGCGATAATTAGATTGTCGACCGAGTCGTGAATTTGTGAGGACCCGGACGACTTTCGGCTCTTACCCGCCCTGCGAACCTTCATTTCAGGAGTAGAACTATTTAAATGAGTCTGCTTGATATAGCGCCCATAATTGAGCAAATGCTGCTCATTTCCGATAACGTCAGCGACCTGAATTTCTCATGCAATCAAAAGCCGCAAGTCGAGATAAACGGCGTGCTTTATCCGGCAACACCCGCCGGATTGGGCAAATTGTCGGCGTATCAAACTGAATTGATCGCGATGTCGCTTCTCCGAGATAACCCCGATGCGGCGCATCAACTCGCAAAACATCGAACTGCTGATCTCAGTTACGCACTGCCAGGCAAATGCCGTTTTCGTGTCAATATTTTTCAGCAGCGAAATTCGTACTCTATTGTTATGCGTGTCATTCCGCATGAAATTCCCAGCTTCGATTCGCTGCGACTTCCAAAATCTCTCGAAGATATAGCGGAAATAAGGAACGGGATCGTACTACTTACGGGACCGACCGGTTCGGGCAAAAGCTCGACGCTTGCCGCCATTATCGACCGGATAAACGAGATCAAGGCATTTCACATTGTCACCATCGAAGATCCGATCGAGTTTCTGCACAATCACAAAAAGAGCACGATCAATCAACGAGAGGTCGGTGCAGATACCAAGGATTTCGCCTCGGCCCTTAGGGCGGCCCTGCGGCAGGCGCCGAAAGTAATCCTCGTCGGAGAAATGCGAGACCTCGAAACGGCTGAGATCGCTCTCGAGGCGGCGGAAACAGGCCATTTGGTCCTCTCTACGCTTCACACGATCGATGCCTCAAAAACGATCGATCGTATTATCGGGCTATATCCAAAAAACGAAGAGAAAATAATCCGTACCAGACTTGCTCAAACGTTTCGCTTTATCGTCTCCCAGCGATTGATCCCGCGAGCCGATGGAAAAGGCCGTATTGCCGCAGTTGAGATCCTAAAATCCAATCCGCGAACGCGCGAATACATCGAACGTGGCGAGAGCGAAGGAAAAACGCTTTTGGATGCGATCCGTGACGGCGAGATTGACGGAATGCAGGATTTTGACTCGGTTATTCGCGATTTGATCGACGCCGGCCAGATATCGATGGATGACGGCCTCTCATTCGCCACGAATCAGAATAATCTGCTTCTACAGTTGAAAGGCCTCTCTTCGACCGAGGACTACCTCAGTTCCCATCGACCGGCTGCAATGCCGAAGCCCGCGATCCCGCCTCCGCCCGTAGAAAATCCCGATTCCGTTCTCAACATGATGGACTAAACAGATATATTGATATGATCATACGCTGCGACAACTGCTCTGTCTCCCTACAATTAGACGAATCGAAGATCCCAAGCGGCAATTTTACCGTTCGCTGCCCGCGGTGCCAGAATATGCTCCGCGTACAAAAGGATTCCGCCGGAAAAGGGCTCTCTACCGTTCAACAATTAGAGGCAAGTAAGCCTGCTCCTCCATCGCCTGATGGGCTCGCGAATTTTAGCGCAAAGGAAACAGATTTTCAGATAAATAATGCGCTGAAGTCCTTAATGACTGCCCTCCAGTCTGAAAAAGGCGCAATGGACAAAGATCCTGACGAAAATGAGAGGCCGCGACGGATCCTTCTTTGTTTAGGGGAACGGCTCGAGGAAGTCGCAAAAACACTAGCGGGCTCAGGCTATAAGGTCTATATCGCCCAAACGCCGGCTCAAGCAAATGAAAGGCTGAGGGAAGGCAAAACGGAAATGCTAATGTTCTCGCCGGACTTTGCCCCCGATCTCGGCGGTGCGGCTGTCATCCAGCAGAAAGCGAATGCGATGTATTCGTCTGAGAGGCGAAGACTCTTCCTGATATCGCTCGAAGACGCCGGTGCAACAATGAACGCCCAGACCGCATTTCTACGCAATTTGAATCTCGTGGTAAATACCAGCGACTTGCCGCAACTGCCGCTCATTTTGCACAGGGCGATAAATGATTACAACGACCTCTACAATTATTTCAATCAAGCATCCGGTTTAACGCCTTTATAAAGGTCCGTTAAAGACACGCAAGTTCGGCAACAAGCATCTCTATCTGCATTCGCCCGCCTGACGGTCCGCTGCCCCCAATTGAGGACTTAATGGCAAGATCAGCCGCTGCTATTCGTCGGATCGCACGGGCGAGGTTTGTCATTTCCGCTCGCCTCGCGGTCGCGAGAAAACCTTCCTGATCACGGCCGCGAAGATTGATGACGCGTGTAACTTCCGCGCGGTCGGCGCCCCGCGACATTAAACTTTTTGCGATCAAGAGACGGCGAAAATTATACGAAATGAGGCCCAGGATCATTAATGGTTCAGCCCCATCATCCAGAATTTTTCTGAGTATGGTCAAAGACCGTCGCTTGTCCTTGCCAACGAGGTTATCCGTCAAGTCAAAGTTTGAAAGTTCGCGTGAATTCGGCACAAGCGAATCGACCAGATCCATTGTGATAATCGTTCCGGGAAGAGCCGCGGTCGCCAGTTTCTCCGCTTCATTTTCGATCCGGGCGGCGTCATTACCCGTGAGGGCCATAAAATGACGTAGCGTCATTTCGTCGATCTCGGCCCGGGCGTCCGTAAACCGTTTGCGTGCCCACTCAACTGCGTCATTGTCATTCAATTGAGTAAACTCAACTGCTGTCGTATTCGACCGCATCAGCTTACCCATTGTCCTGACACCGTTGAGATCGTCAGCGACAAAGATCACGACCGATGACGGAGAAGGGTTTTGGAAATACTCCAAAAGGATCGACTCGTGATCTTCGACAATAGTGTCGCGAAACCCTGTGGCTGATATTCGCACGTCTGAGATACGAATAAATCGTTTTTTCGCCATCATCGGCAACTGGTTTGCCGCCGCGATCGCTCGCTGGAGATTTCCCTCGGTGTTGAGAGAAAACTCGCTCTCGTTAAAGTCGCGCAGGTCTCCTTCGCCAAAACAGCGATTCGCGATGTTTCGCGCGGCGCTGTCACGGAGATAAGTCTCGGCGCCGAACAGCACGTAGACCGGCAATATCTCGTTGCGCTTTAGCTGATTTCGGAGATCTTCGCGTCTAATTACCGCCATAGTATCGTTCTAAGCCGCATAGCGGACGCTGGAAGCATGTCACCCCGCTGGTTTTACTTCTTCTCATCTTTTACACCGAGGCCATTAACGATAGCCGAGACGACCGATTCGCCGAATGCACGCGCCATTCGTTCGACGGCGGGATCTTCTTCGTTGAAAAATGAACGTGGATCGTTGGAGAATTCGAACGAATCGCGAAACGTAAAATTCTGATTATCGTATAGGATCGTGTTTTGTCGAAGATCGCGGACGGTCACTGCCCCGACGATCGTAACCTCATAGACGCGTGCCCGGCCTTGGCTGTCGAGCACCACGCCGGAGAACGCAAAGCTCCTGATAGTACCCTCAATAACCGCGTCGGCTCCCGTCTTTGATCCCTGGACCTTAAGCCCGTTGCCGCGGCGGATGATCTCACGGCTGACCGCCTCGGTAAACCTCGCCTCGACCCGATACCGAAGCCCCTTTGCCTCAAACTGAAACGCGGGAACGGCCACCGTTTTGATATTTTTCGGCAAGCCAGAGTCGGTGACCGGTTTATAGCACTCTGTAAAGCCTGAAACCGCCAGGAAAAGACCCAAGATCGCCGTAATTCGAAATATTTTCATTTTAATGGGCCGCCCTTTCCGAGTGCGTTCCTCTCATTGATCGCGGCCACAACACGAATCGCCTGAACTGTCGCGGCTACATCGTGTACGCGAAGTACTTTCGCGCCGTTCTGAACAGCAATAATAGCCGCCGCCAGACTGCCGCCGAGCCTTTCTCCGGGCGGGATGTCCCCGACGATCTTCCGGAGAAACGACTTTCGCGATGCGCCGACAAGCACCGGATACGCTTTGAATTCAGCTACGATATTATCAAGTTTCGCAAGCAATTCTAAGTTCTGCGCCTGAGTCTTGCCAAAACCGATGCCCACATCGAGAACGATTCGATCTTCGCCGAAGCCGTGAGTCCGAGCCGTTTCGATCGCCCGGTGCAGATCGTCAGTCACCACCGCCATAATGTCATCGACCGGCGGCTGCGAGTGCATTGTTTCAAACTCACCGCGCGAATGCATTAGTATTAGCCCGGCACCAGAATCGGCGGCAACTTTGGCGATCCGCTCGTTAAATCTCAACCCTGAAATATCATTGATGATCTCGGCACCGGCATCGACCGCCCGTTCCGCAACTTCGGATTTTGTCGTATCGATCGAGATCGGAATGTCGAAGCGTTGCGAGATTGCCTCGATCACCGGAACGACGCGATCTATTTCCTCCTTCACGGAGATCCGAACACTGTTTGGCCGCGTCGATTCGCCGCCAATGTCGAGAATATCAGCACCCTCGCCTATAAGCGTTTCAGCCCGCCGCAACGCATCATCAACCTGGAAAAAAGCACCGCCGTCCGAAAAACTATCCGGCGTGACGTTGAGAATACCCATCACGAGCGGCCGTTTCAAAGATAACTGTCGTTTAGACGTTTGCCAGATCATAAAGCTAGATGGAAAGACGTACTGCACGCCCGCAGGCCTTTCATATAAGACCGCCGTAAACGACGGAGCTAAGTGCCGCGATGACGCGGAAAGCCTAGTAAACCAAGCTAAAGACCCATTGAGAATTCTATTGCGTAATGCGGGATAGAAAAAAAAGGAGAAAAGCTCAAAACTTTCCCCCCTTTCTATCTTCTCACGCCGAAGTCTTTATGCCGTCGCCGGGTTGTTCCCGGTTATCGGGGGCAGGATCGGCTTCTTGAATGGACTTGTTGCCTTCTCTTCGGTTGAGCCGTCGTCATTTGAGGGTGACGGGGCATCTTCCTTGTCGAGCGGCAGGCCCGCGACGACACGGCGGATCTGGATGCTGTCGAGCGTTTCGAACTCAAGCAGGGCCTCGGCGAGGCGGACCATGGCGTCCTTATGCTCGCGGATGATGCTCTCGGCACGGGCGTATTGCTCGGCGACGATCTTTCTAACCTCGAGGTCGATCTTGATAGCTGTGTCCTCGGAGTAGTCGCGATGTTGTGAGATCTCGCGGCCGAGAAATATCTGCTCTTCCTTTTTACCAAAGGTCAGCGGCCCGAGGTCGGACATGCCGTATTCGCAGACCATTGCACGGGCGGTTTCTGTTGCTCTTTCGATATCGTTTGACGCACCGGTCGTAATACTGCCGATAAAGACATCCTCGGCAATACGGCCGCCCATACACATCGCGATCTGGCCGAGCAAATACTCCTTGGTCGCGCTCAGTCGGTCCTTTTCCGGAAGGTACATTGTCACGCCGAGAGCCATCCCACGCGGGATGATGGTGACCTTATGGACCGGATCGATGTTTGGCATGTTGAGACCGACGAGTGTGTGTCCCGCCTCATGATATGCCGTGATCCGCTTCTCCTCATCGGAGATGACCATGCTCTTTCGCTCGGCACCCATCGTGACCTTATCTTTGGCGATCTCAAAATCGACCATGGTCACGACCTTTTTGTTATAACGAGCTGCGTTCAAGGCAGCCTCGTTGACGATATTTGCAAGATCGGCCCCGGTGAATCCCGGCGTACCGCGTGCGATAACGCTGACATCGACGCCCTCGTCTAGCGGTATCTTGCGGGTATGAACCTTGAGAATACCTTCGCGGCCGCGAACATCGGGGCGTCCTACGATCACACGCCGGTCAAAACGTCCCGGCCTTAGAAGCGCCGGATCAAGCACGTCCGGCCGGTTAGTCGACGCAATAAGAATGACGCCGTCATTCGACTCAAATCCGTCCATCTCGACCAGAAGCTGGTTGAGTGTCTGTTCGCGCTCGTCATGTCCGCCGCCGAGTCCGGCGCCGCGATGACGTCCAACCGCGTCGATCTCGTCGATAAAGATGATGCACGGAGCATTTTTCTTGCCCTGCTCAAACAGGTCGCGAACACGCGAAGCTCCAACACCGACAAACATCTCAACGAAATCCGAACCGGAGATCGAGAAGAAAGGTACGTTCGCTTCGCCGGCGACTGCCTTTGCAAGCAGCGTTTTGCCGGTTCCCGGAGGGCCCACCATTAAAACGCCCTTCGGGATCTTGCCGCCGAGTTTCTGAAACTTCTGCGGATCCTTTAGAAATTCGATGATCTCCTGCAGCTCTTCTTTTGCTTCGTCAACTCCCGCGACTTCCTTAAAGGTCACGCGTTTTTGCTGATTATTGAGAAGCTTGGCCTTTGATTTGCCAAAGCTGAGTGCTTTGTTGCCGCCTGCCTGCATTTGGCGAAGCGTGAATGCGAGAAAACCGATCAACAAAACAAACGGCAGGGCCTGGATCAAAACCAGCCAGCCCAGTCCGCTCGACGGCTGCGTAAGATTGATCTTGGTTTCAGTCTCATTAGCGGCCGCAAAGATCTGGGTCCTCGCTGCTTCACTGGAGTCAATTCTGGCGATCGATTTGACGTCACCCTTGTCGACTAATTCCAACGTGTCCTGGTTGACCGTAATTTCCTTTATATCCTTGTTCTTTATCTGCGTTATCGCCTTATCAAAAGACAATTCGGTCGCCGGTTTTGCCTGTCTCGACTGGAGAAACCAGACGAAAGCAAGCGCACTCGAGATTATCATCAACCACAATAAGATCTGTTTACCTTTTGAACTCAAAATATTGCCTCCAACCTTACTTCCCCACGAAAGCCGGTCATTTACTTTCGATGAGTGTCGTCGCGCATTCGTTGGTTAGAAACACCATTATGAAAGCGCGAGGCGACAATCTTTAATTCTAGTGGGCGCGTCGTCAATTTTCAACCTTATTCTCATCAAAGGCGAGCTTTCCTCCCGAACGCATGACATGAGCTCCGCCCGGCAGTTGAGCTATCCGGCCGCTTTTTTCGCTATACAGAAGTCGCTCAACCGCCTGTATATGCTTTAGGTCCAACTGTCGCAGCGTTCCGCGATTATTGCCAAGCCAGGACCGAAGAGTGCGGTAGAGTTCGGGTTTGGGCAGCCGTTTTAACGTTTGGATCTCAAGCTCTCGCGCCGAAGTGGCCTCATCCAGCGGTGTTTGTTCATCACAGATGTGCTGCATTAACTCAGCGGTGTTGGCGAGCGTCTCGACAATTTTTGGATTAAAGTCCTCCAGAAGAGGAAGCAGAACCTTGCGGATCCGGACCCGTTTGAAAGCCGTATCTTCATTCATGGTGTCGTATTTGTATTCGACGCCCATGTCACGGCAAAATCCCTCGGTATTTTTTCGCTTTGCCCACTGTAAAAGCGGGCGAATTAAAAATATGTCCTCGCTCTCAAACGGAAGTTGCGGGCTCATCAGATGCCCATCGGTCAACGACTTACGCTCCTCGATAGATTCACCTCGATCTTCTTTGCCGTTGTTATCTAATCGTCGAACAGCCTTCATACCGGAAAGACCGTCGACTCCGCTCCCACGAATCAAATTCATCAAAAATGTTTCGGCTTGATCGTCGATCGTATGGCCGGTCAAAACGGCGAACGAACCGGTATTGCGGGCAGCTTGATCCAAATAGGAGTATCTGGCTACGCGTGCGTTTTGTTCCAGATTGCCTGCGGACGGCATGTCACCGCGGCCAATAGCCAGTTCGATCCCACGTTCTGCGGTGAGATGTCGAACAAACTCCTCGTCGGAGTCGCTTGCGGCCCCACGCAACCGGTGATTAAAATGCGCTGCAACTATCCGCAGGTCGAGCTTTCGGCTCTCGCGAAGTTGGTGCATAGCCAGAAGCAAGCTCACCGAATCTGCTCCACCGGAAGTCGCAACCACAACGGTCTTACCAGAAAACGGCAAACGAAGCCGACGCCACTCTGTGATCAGATTTCGAACAAACTGATGCATATAAGAATTCTACCCACGAAACACACGAAAGGCACGAAAAATAGGAGTTAATTCACTTTTCGTTTATTTCGTGTCTTTCGTGGCCAAATGGTTTTAGGGCTGATACGCGACGCGTTTTTGAATGAGCATCGTTAGGCGAGACGTGCAGACGAGCTTGCCACGGTCGTTAGTGATCTCGATCTTCCAAACGCTCATCGTCCGCCCCGAATGCAGCGGCGTGGCCTCGACCGTGAGGATCCCCTTGCTCACCGCACGCAGGTGATTGGCGTTTATCTCGATCCCGACGGGCGTTACTTTGGTTAGATCAGCCCCGGCCACGACGCCTATCGAAGCCGCGGTCTCGCACAGATATAACGAAACGCCGCCGTTCATGATGCCGACGTACTGGTGCACCTTAGGCGTGACCTCCATCGTCAGGACGACACGTTCGGGGGTCGCAACCTCTAGCTTGATCCCGAGAAATTGAAAAAGCTCGTTGCCAACGACTTGCGCGATAAGGGCTGTTTTATCCATCTAATTTTCGAGATACTGTTTGGCAGCAGCCAATGCCTCGGCGACTCGTACAGGCGATGTTCCACCGACCGTTCCCTTTGCCGCGAGCGTTGCTTCGAGACTCAACGCCTCGGCGACGTCGGGGCCGATCTCAGGTGAAAATTCCTGCAGCGATTCGATGGTCAGTTCATTTAGTTCTTTTCCGTTATCGATCGCGTATAGAACGGCGCGTCCGACGGTTTCGTGGGCGGTCCGAAACGGCACGCCTTTTTTGACGAGATAATCGGCGAGTTCGGTGGCGTTTAGGTAACCCTTTGTGGCGGCGGCTCGGGTTCGTTCCTCATTCACCGTGGCATTTTCAAGGACGATCGCAGCAGCCTGGAGCGATATCTGGACGGTGTCGACAGTGTCAAAAACAGCTTCCTTGTCCTCCTGCATGTCCTTGTTATAGGCGAGCGGCAGCCCTTTGAGCATCGCGAGCAGCGACATTTGGTGGCCGAAGACCCGTCCCGCCTTGCCGCGAAGGAGTTCGAGAGCGTCGGGATTTTTCTTCTGCGGCATAAGGCTCGACCCCGACGAAACCGCATCGCTCAGCGTCACAAATCCAAACTCCGTCGAGCAATAAATGATCAGGTCCTCGGCGAGCCGCGAGAGATGGACCATTATCATCGAACACGCACCTACAAACTCAACCGCAAAATCGCGGTCTGAAACGGCGTCCAGACTGTTTGCGGTAACGCCATCAAATCCGAGTTCCGCGGCAACCGCCTCGCGATCGATGTTGAAACCTGTTCCGGCCAACGCTCCGGCCCCGAGCGGGAGGATGTTTGTCCTTTTTCGGACATCGGTGAGCCGTTCGCGGTCACGTCGAAACATCTCAAAATAGGCGAGGCACCAATGGGCAAAAGTCACCGGCTGCGCCCGCTGAAGATGCGTATAGCCCGGAAGTATCGCCGTTCGATACCCCTCGGCGATGTCGACCATTGCCAATTGCAATTCGCGGATAAGCAGATCGGTTGCGTCGATCTCGCCTCGCAGCCACAGCCGAAACGCCGTCGCGACCTGGTCGTTGCGGCTACGGCCCGTGTGGAGTTTGCGTCCGGCATCGCCGATCGCGTCGATCAGTTTGCCCTCGATAAAGGAATGAACGTCCTCCGCACTGGAGCCTTGAAAAAATGCCGGGTCCGTTACCGAGTCGATTAGCAGCTCGCTCAATCCACCCGTGATCGCCGAGACCTCATCGACCGAGAGAATTCCCGCCCGTTCGAGGCTGGCGGCATGTGCGATACTCGCCCGAATATCCGCCGCGAACAACCGCCTGTCAAAGCGAAACGAGTCGTTAAACTCGGCAAACGTCTCGTGCGGTTTATCGGTGAATCGCCCGCCCCAAAGTTGTCCTGATTTGGTCATTTATGTCTCCGTGCGGATATAATTGTAACTTGGATTTGTCAGAATCAGGAACACCTATAGCCGGGAACGCAGGCGCCCTCGCCTGCAAGCGTTTGAAAAACGCTGACGCGCGTGGGGATCGTTCAAGTTGAAAATATTAGAGATATTCACGCCAGAGAATCCGGCGTTGCAGGCGAGGGTACCTGCGTTCCAGTCAAAAAATGACGAAAAAGATCAATAAAGTTGTACTTGCATACTCTGGCGGGCTCGATACGTCGGCCATGCTTTTGTGGATAAAGGAAACTTACGACTGCGAGGTCGTCTGTTACTGCGCCGACGTCGGCCAAGGTGAGGAACTAAGCGGGCTCGAGGAAAAAGCCCTCGCGACCGGAGCGTCAAAGCTCTACGTCGAGGACCTTCGCGAAGAATTCGTAAAGGATTTTGTGTGGATGGCGGTCAAGGCAAACGCTCTGTACGAGGGCGTTTACCTGCTCGGCACTTCACTCGCTCGTCCGGTCATTGCAAAGCGGCAGATCGAGATCGCCCAGGCCGAAGGTGCCGACGCCGTCGCACACGGAGCCACCGGCAAGGGCAACGATCAGGTGCGTTTTGAGCTGACCTATTACGCACTCCAGCCCGACATTCAAGTGATTGCGCCGTGGCGTTCATGGGAATTCAAGGGCCGTGCGGACCTGATCGCGTATTGTGCAAAACACGGCATTCCGGTCACCGCGACAGCCGAAAAACCATACTCAATGGACCGCAACCTGATGCACATCAGCTACGAGGGCGGAATTCTCGAGGATCCATGGGTCGCACCACCCGAGAACATCTTTTTACTGACGAAATCTCCGGAAAACGCCTCAAACACCGCTCAGGAGATCACGATTACGTTCGAAAAAGGCGAGCCGGTTGCGATCGACGGCGAGAAATACGGTGCCGTCGACATGCTCTCCAAGCTCAACTTTCTCGGCAGCGAACATGGCATCGGTCGCGTCGATCTGGTCGAAAACCGCTTTGTCGGAATGAAATCACGCGGCATTTACGAGACACCGGGCGTCACCATACTCCAAACAGCCCATCGCGCTCTCGAATCGATCACCATGGACCGTGAAGTCACCCGGCTGCGTGACTCGCTCGGCACAAAATTCTCCGAATCGGTCTATTACGGCTTCTGGTTCGCCCCGGAATTCGAGATCTTGAAGTCGATGATCAACCAAACCCAGGAAACCGTCTCCGGCGACGTCCGCCTCAAACTCTACAAAGGCAACGTCACCATCAACGGCCGCAAATCGCCGAACTCCCTCTATCGCGAACGTGTCGTCACATTCGAAGACGACGCCGGAGCGTACGACCAGCACGACGCGGAAGGGTTTATTAAGCTGCAGGCGTTGAGGTTGCGGTTGCGGAATATGGAGTAGTCCAGGCATTTATTATGTGGTGGCCATTCAAAAAGAAGGAAACAATTGAATATCTTGATCCTAAAGAAGTAAATTTTTCTCAAGTAGATATTACGGATCGCTTCGGAGACAATTTATCTTTTTCGAAAGACAAATGGATCGAAACGTTTCCTGTCAACGAACAGATTTCTGATGGCCGTCTTGGAAATCTGCCTCCAGTCGGCGCGAGTGCGGACGAAGTTTATCATATTGCCTCCGAACTCTCTGAAATTCGCGAATCGTTTAGATTGCCGGACGATGGAGTGTACTGCCCAATATGTCATGTCGCCAATATTGATTTTGAAAACCTACGAGCTCCATGCCCGAAGTGCGGACGCCGGTTGCTAGCTTTTGGCTGGAGTTAGGAGGTCTCACGGGCAGATGGATTGACGACTTCGACTTAGTATTGGCATTTTTGCAGGCCTGAAAAAAACATGAACAAAGATCGCCGAGAGTTTTTGTTCCAGTTCGCCCTTGTCGGTGGTTTGGTCCTTGGCGGTCCTGGGCTTTGGCAAATTTCTCTCGCTATGGGACAACAAAAACAAGGCAGAGAACTCGCGACCATGAATATCGTTGAGCTTTTGCGCATTCTGGCCAGTCAGAAGATCACCAGCCGGCAGCTCGTCGAGCAGTCACTTTCGGCGATCAATGACCCGCAGGGCGAAGGTTCACGCACGTTCTTGCTCGTTCACGAGAAAGAGGCTCTTGGTGCGGCTGACCGTGTCGACGCTCAGCGACGCGGCGGAGCAAAGCTCCCTATTCTGGCCGGAATCCCATTATCGATAAAGGACTTGTTCGACGAAGCCGATCAAGTGACTCTCGGTGGCTCTAGGGCTCTAGTCGGGACGCCATACGCCACACGAGACTCAATGGTCGTGGAACGACTGAAAAATGCGGGAGCGGTGATCATCGGCCGAACCAACATGACCGAGTTTGCGTTCTCGGGCCTCGGAATCAACCCTCATTACGGCACACCTAAAAACGCGTTCGATCGCAGCAAAGGCCGCATTCCGGGCGGTTCGTCATCCGGGGCGGCGATCTCGGTCACGGACGGTATGGCGGCGGGAGCTATAGGCAGCGACACTGGCGGTTCGGTTCGCATACCGGCCGCTCTGAACGGCCTGGTCGGTTTCAAACCAACGGCGCGACGCGTTTCGCGCGAAGGCGTGTTGCCGCTGTCGTTCACCCTCGATTCGATCGGGCCGATAGCCAAAACGGTTGCGGACTGCGCATTACTCGATGAGATCCTGTCTGATGAAACGAGTGGTGTGTTGAAGCCCATGAGTATCAGCAGCCTGCGTTTTGCGGTGCCCAAGTCAGTATTTCAGGATGATCTGTCGCCGGATGTCGCAAAGGCCTTTGAGTCGGCACTTTCCTGGTTGAGAGCGGCCGGAGCAACGCTCGTTGAGCTGCCAATGCCGGAACTAAAACAGGCCTTGGAGCTAAATCCGAGGGGAGCTCTGACCAGCGTCGAAGCCTATTCCTGGCACAAACAATGGCTCAAAGAGCGAGCCGACAAATACGACCCTCGTGTTCTCGTCCGCATTCGCCAAGGCGAAACCGTTTTGGCTACAACCTATATCGAGCTGCTGCAAGCTCGCGACCGGTTTATTCGCTCCATAAATGCCGCCGCTGCCGGTTACGACGCGATGTTGATGCCAACCACTCCCGACACCGCCCCAACGATCGCCGAGGTCACCAAGGACGACGAAAGCTATTTTCGCTTTAACGGCCGCATGCTGCGCAATCCGTCCGTCGTCAACCTCTTCGACGGCTGCGCACTCTCGGTCCCCTGTCACGAACCCGGCACCGCACCCGTCGGCCTGATGATCGCCGGAACACAAAACACCGACCGCAAGATACTTGCGATCGGCCTGGCAGTGGAAGCGATTGTTTGGAAACGAGGCAATTGAAAATACAGCTCGTCCTTGGCAAATATTGACAATTTATGCCAACCATTTTATTATCGAATTCGGAGACAATGATATGGCCACGACGACGATGAATATATCGCTGCCGGATTCGATGAGAACGTATATTGACGAAACGCTCGCTGCGGGCGGGTATGGAACGGCCAGCGAGTACGTGCGGGAGTTGATACGTGCGGATCAAAAAATCCGTGAAGAACAAAAACTCGAAACGTTACTTCTGAAACGGCTAAATTCAGGCGGCGAGATCGACTTTAATATCGACGACGTTCGAGCCGAGTTGACTAAACGATTGGGTAAGAAAAAATGAAGATCACCTATGACGAAGGTGTATTTGAAGAACTCGTCAACCTCTCAGCCTACATCGCGGACGACAGTGACGAGGCGGCTCAAGCCTTCCTGGATGCATGCGACAATACATTTACGTTTCTATTGGCCAATCGCCACACACCGGCAGCCTTAGACAATTCGAAAACCCTGCGTTGTCAGGCGTAAGGATGTGGCGAATACGTAAGTTTGATAAATATCTGATCTTTTACATTCCAACCGAGAGCGGCATAAGGATCTTACATATAGTTCACAGCGCACGCGACTATAATCGGGTATTTGACGATGAAATAGACTGATACCTAGGAATGGCAATCTCGAACTAAACGCCCCGTAAAAATATGTAGGTTACAAAAAAGAACCAACCGTTCGCACGATCGATTCTTTCTTCTGCTCTGCGACTCCGCGTCTCCGTGGTAAAGGCTATCCCAAATAACCTCTGAATTTGTCCTTGGTCGTCGCGTATCCCGGAAAGATCTTGCTTACGTCGCTGGCACCCATGTGTTTGGCGGCGGCTTCGGCGAAGACATCGCGGAAATCGGTTGTGACATCGAGGTCACGGCCTTCGTAGAGCTTGTCGTTCTTGAGCCCGCGGAAATCGCCGTAGACCTTGCCGCCTTTTACGGAATTTCCAAGGACAAACATTGAGTTCGCGTGGCCGTGGTCGGTTCCGCGGCTGCCATTTTCTTTGGCGGTACGGCCAAATTCGGACATCGTGATCAGCACGACATCGTCCATTTTTTTGCCGAGATCGGTGCCGAAAGCAGCGATCGAGCCCGAAAAATCGCGGAGCAGATTAGCAAGCTGGCCGCGGGCATTTCCTTCATTGACGTGCGTGTCCCAACCACCCGCCTCGGCAAAGGCCACCTCGAGTCCGACACCGGCTTTGATAAGCTGAGCGATCTGGGCCAGCGTGCGGCCGAGTTGGGTTGTCGGGTAAACCGCGCCGTTCTCCGGCTTGTACTGTGACGGATTTGCCTGTTTTAGATAGTTGACCGCTTCGAACGTTTCTTTGCCCATTTCGCCGAGGCTGTCCTTCGCATTCTGCTGATAAAGCCCCTCGAAACCGCCGGCCATGTTTTGAGTGTAAACACCGGCCTTGATCGAAAAATCGGCCAGATTGGTCATCGCGACCGACGGTGCACGTCCGTAGAGCGAACGCGGCAGTTGCTGCGTCATCGCAACTGCACGAAACGGCGACACATCTTTTCCCGTGTTGCCCTGCAGTATCCGGTTAAGCCAACCGTCACGAGTGCTCTTGTTGCCGGGAGTTCCCGACTCCATATAGTCCTGGGCGTCAAAATGTGAACGAGTATTGTCCGGCGAGCCGACTGCGGTGACAATGGCGAGTTGTTTCGATTTCCAAAAAGGCTGGAGCGACGCCATCGCGGTGTGAAGCCCGAAATAACCATCGAGATTGACTGCACCGTCGGTCTGGCCCGGCTTTGGCACCGCGATCGTCGGGCGCAGATTGTAATATTCGCTCTCGCCGTGCGGCACGACAACGTTTAGCCCGTCGACGGCACCGCGCTGAAATATCGTGACCAGAACCTTCTTTTTCCCGTATCCCTTTGTCGTAGACTGCGCACTCGAAAACTGATGCAGGAAATCAGGAGCCGCCGCCATAAAACCAAAACTCGCGAGTCCAACGCCGCCAGCCTTCAAAAAATAACGTCTATCCATAACTGCTCACCTCAAAACTACGTATTAATTATCGGTTATCTCACCTACCAACTGGTTTTTTAGACGCCGCAGGACGACAATTAGTCCGATTTATTATTCATGGGGCTTGAAGCCACCCTTTATCATCTTAGGACAATCGAAATGAAAATACGACAGATAATTTTGGTGTTGTGTTTGACGCTTGCGACGTGCGTCCCCGGGCTCGCACAGGACAAAAATGAGAGCGTCCCGCAGCTAAGACAAAAGACTTTTGAAAGGATCTGGCAGATCGTCGATGAAAAATACTGGGACCCGACGTTCGGCGGTGTCGACTGGAAAGCCGTCCGCACGGCTTACGCCCCGCAAGTTGAAAATGTAAAAACCAACAAGGAATTTTATACTTTAATGGCGAAAATGCTCGGGCTCCTAAAAACCTCGCACATGGATGTCCTCTCACCCGAGATACTCGCCAAATACCAACAGGCTCCAGCAATAATCGGCGTAGGTTACCGCGAGATGGACGGTATGGTCGTCATAACGCATGTGCTGGAAAGATCGTCGGCCGAGCAGGCCGGCTTGAGGTCCGGCTTTGCCATTGCAAAAGTTGACGGTGCACCTATACACACCTTTGCCGAAGCTCAGGAACGTCTCGTTGGATTGCTAAATACCAAGGTAAAGGTCACGTACCTCGATGAAAAGGATGAACTGCACGATGTCGTCCTCGAACGCCGGCCTCTCGGCGAGGACAGCAAGAGTAAGCTCGGCGGGGTTAGTTTCTACGGTCTTTTCGAGTCAAAACGCCTTGTAGGCAATATCGGATATTTCTTTTTCAGTAATTTTCTCGAGTTTCTGAATCCTCGGATCAAGTCGACGATCGAATCAATGAACGACGCTCCCGGCATAATTATCGATCTACGTGGAAACAGCGGCGGCGATGACAGTGTCGGCCTCAAAATGGCGAGCCAGTTCTTTGAAAAGGAAACCCTTCTGATGATCACCAAAACACGAAAGGGCGACGAGATGGACTACAAGACCAAGCCCCCAAAGACACCGTATCGCGGCAAAGTCGTGATCCTAATGGATGAATTAAGCCGCTCGGCAAGCGAGGAGTTCGCGGCCGGAATGCAGGAATCCGGACGCGCGATCGTCGTCGGCAAACGAAGCGCGGGCGGCGATATGGACGGCTATCTGGAAAAACTACCTGACGGGTCATTGTTTCTATATGCTTACGGACAGCCGCGCACCCCAAAGGGGTATGTCGTCGAAGGCCACGGTGTTAAGCCGAACATCGAGGTTAATTTGATGCGAAAAGAGCTGTTAGCCCGCCGCGACGCACAGCTCGAAGCGGCCATCGAATACATAAGATCTCATAGCAAATAAAGGCGTTTTCGGGGCCTAAGTTTCGCCGTTGACAAAACGCGCGTTCGGCGTAGAGTTGAGTTATGCAGGCACTACTTCCGTTGCTCGTCGTTTTCATCGTTGTTCTAGTCATCATCGCGTCCGGGATCAGGATCGCCCAGGAATACGAGCGGGCAGTCGTTTTCCGCCTCGGGCGCTTTACAGGTATAAAAGGGCCCGGCATTTATTACCTCATTCCGCTGATCGACCGCCAGCAAAAGGTCGACACCCGCACCGCAACCGTCAATCTCGAACAGCAAGAGACGATCACGAAAGACAGCGTCACGATTAAGGTCAACGCCGTTCTCTGGTTTCGCATAGTCGAGGCGTCAAAGGCAATTTTAGAGGTGGTAAATTACCAGCAGGCGGTATATCAATTTTCCGTCACTGCCCTCAGAAACATCATCGGCCAACACTCGCTCGACGAGGTGCTGAAGGGCCGCGAAGAGATTAACCGGACGCTGCAGGGGATCGTCGATTCGACGACCGAACCGTGGGGCATCAAGATCGAAATGGTCGAGATGAAGGATGTCGAGATACCCGAATCGATGCAGCGTGCGATGGCCCGCGAAGCCGAGGCGATCCGCGAAAAACGTGCCCGCATCGTCAAGGCCGAGGCCGAACTTGAAGCTTCGATCAAGCTGACCCAGGGGGCCAAACAAATGGAGGCAAGCCCGATCGCCCTCGAACTACGGCGCTTCCAGATGCTCTCCGAGATCGGCATCGACAACAATACGACAACGATCGTACTGATCCCGTCCGAGTTTTCCGAGGCCGCCCGCGGAGTCGCGGCTATGGGCAAACTGGATAAGAAGTGAGGTCGCAGTTTGTGTCCGTAGCCCGACCGTAAGGGAGGGCGCCCGCTACCAAGAATGCCTCTCAGTCGAACCTAGGCAAGTCCATCCCTTGCCCGTTGACTACATACTCCACCGCCGAAGCGATGTGTTCTTCAGTCCAAAGATACCTCGTACTGCCGTGTCTCGGACCATACCTTCTGGGTCGCGTCAACGAGTCCTCGCTCTCGGAGCCGCCGTGTCGCGTACGACTTAAAAGCATTCATAATCGGCTCAGGCGGGCGACTAGTACGGACAACCGTGTGAGCATGATTTGTTCTAACATTGATCGAGATAAGCCCAATTTCACGGAATTTACAAACGTCCCGGATTGCAAGTTCGACGATGGCTCGTCTTTCCGCGTCCAACAATGTAGGTTCGTTGATCAGAGATCTACGGTCGCTATTTTGAAGATCAGTGTTTGGGGGCATTTTTGGTGTGCCCACGATATTGTGCGAACGTCGATTTACCGAACCGCGCTCATCACCGTGAAGCCAGGTCCCGTAACATCGGAAAGAAATGAAGTAACCGATCGGCACCGACCTTTCCTGAAACTCAATGTAGTCACGTTTCATCTGGACACGATGTTGAAAACTGCGCAGCAGCGCCCTCCTTTACAGTCGGGCTGCGGACACGGTCTTATATTCAATTATTATCTCATCCACAAAGATGTATGCATCGCCACCCGCGCCGGGATGCCATGACGGGATCTTGCCGAGATTGTAAGCGTGGACGCGGACGTATCGAGCTTTTATCGGTGAGATCGACCGCGTGTAATCGCGCATTTTCGATATCATGTCGGTCGGGTCGATGTCGGTCTTGATATCGGCGACTTTTGTAAAATTGATGCCGTCTGATGACGTTTCAAACTCGATGTGCGTCGGCATCCAGATCCACGAACCCGCGACCTGCAAAAATCCGCCGCCGACTTTGCTGATCGTTGTCTCCCGTTGCAGATCGACCGTCGCGATAAGATCCTGGCCCTGATAGCCCTGCCACTCGCCGCTTGCAAAATTAACCGTCCCGCGAATGCCGTCTACAAGCCCCTCGTCACCACCGCCCGTGTATTGGCGGCTGTAACGCGACGCGATCTTGACCGTCCAGTCATTTGGTGTCTTTAGGAACTTTGCATCAACAATTTGGCTCGTGTCGCCCTGATCGTTGATCGCTACGGCTCGGACATTTGTCGTCTCGCTCAACCTGACGGGGGAGTCGTATCGACGCGAACCTTTCGACGGCTCGCTGCCGTCAAGGGTGTAGTAGATCGACGTTTCCGGCGTGACAGTTGCCATTGTCAGGTCCAAAGTGCTGCGGAACGTACGGGCGGCGGACTGGATGAGCGGAACCGCGACGAAGCCGTCGTGTTCTCTCAGTGCGTCACCGTGACGGTCAAAGTGTGCCATCACGTTTGTCGCCGGTTTGTCGGTCATTTCAAATTCGAGCAACCCGCCGCTCATGAGACGTGTGTGGTCAATGAATGCCCGCTCCAGCTGCTTGCCGTCAAGCTTTGCGGCCTTGACGTACTTGTTCACCGTTGACGGATTCGTGGCCCTGATCGTGAAGAACTTGCCGTTCTCGAGCCGCACTTTGGCCTCCTTAAAAAGGGGCGTTCCAAGGGCATATCTTGGGTCGCCCGGCGTGACCTCGTAGAGGCCAAGGGCACTCATGATATACCATGCCGACATCTGGCCGCAGTCTTCGTTGCCGATCAGGCCGTCCGGCTCCGGTTTGTAAAATTCGTCCATTACCTTGCGGACGATCTCTTGAGTTTTCCATGGCTGGCCGGCGTAATCGTATAGATAGGCGATATGGTGCGACGGCTCGTTGCCGTGGGCGTATTGACCGATCAGCCCCGTAATATCGGGCTGCTCACGGCCCGCGAGCTTGTCGGTGGTGTTAAAGAGTTCGTCGAGCTTTGCCGCAAATTTCTTCGGCCCGCCTTGGAGGTCCATGAGCCGAACTATGTCCTGCGGGACAAAGAACGAATAGACCCAACTGTTGCCCTCGGTAAAGTTGAATGTGACCTCGTTCGGAGCAAACGGCGTTACAAAACCGCCGCTCTTTTTCGGCCGCATGAAGCCCGTTGCGGGATCGAAGAGGTTTTCAAAATTTCGCGCACGTGCGGCGTATTTCTGATAGTCCCTGCCGTATTCGGCTCCTCGATCAGGATAATATACCTTGTTTACCGTCTCCAAAAACTTTTCGTACCGACCGGCCATGATCGACGCCATCTGGGCGATGCACCAATCGTCATAAGCGTATTCGAGCGTCTTTGAGACCGATTCGTTCTCGTCCTCCATCGAGATGTAGCCGCGTTTTTTGTAGGCGGCGAGACCAAAATGATCAAGCTCAGCAGAATGTTTGGCGGCGTTGTAGGCCTTTACGTAGTCAAAACCCTTGATGCCCTTGGCCATCGCGTCGGCGATTACCGACACAGCGTGATATCCGATCATGCAGTCGGTCTCGTTCCCGGCAAGCTCCCAAACCGGCAGCCGCCCGCCTTGCTCGTATTGGCGGATAAATGTATTGATAAAATCGACGGTACGCTTTTGATCGATGATCGTATAAAGCGGATGTGCCGCCCGGAACGTGTCCCAGAGGGAAAATACGGTGTATTCGTCCGAGGGTGCGGAAGCCCGCGCGTTAGCAAGGGCTTTACTCGACTGTTGGGTGTTAAGCCCTTGCTCACGCGCGGGCTTCTGCAACTCCGGGCTCACGCCGTCATTTTTTATGTTATGGATCTTCTTGTCGTGGCCGCGATAGCTGCCGTCAACGTCCTGAAAGATATTCGGCTGGATCATCGTGTGATACAGCGCCGTGTAAAACGTCGTCGTCTGAGCATCCGTCCCGCCCGAAACCTCGATCTTCGACAACTCCTTGTTCCACGCCGCTTTCGCATCAGCACGGACCTTGTCAAAATCCCAGCCGGGAAGCTCGGCGGCAAGATTTTTTCGGGCACCTTCGATGGAGACCGGTGAGAGGGCGACTTTCACGAGAACCTGAAGTGGCCGATCTTGATCGTCTTTGAACACAAGACAGGCCTTAGTTTTTGCAATTTCTTCGTTCTCCGCTTGTGAGCTAGCTGTCGATCCAGACACTGCCCCGAACGCCTTTGAAACTTCCATAACGAAATAGACTACTTGGTCCTTTGCCCAGGAACTGGACCGTCGGTAGCCCTCTATTCGATTGCCGACGACTTTGATCTGTGAGTCTAGAAGCTTATCCCGCCACTTAAGATTTAGGAGAATACTTCGATAAGGAACGTTTGACGCCGGAAAACTATATCGATGGAAACCAACTCGAGTCGTGGAGGTAAGTTCTGCAAATATTCCGTCATCAAGCCGCACCGAGTAATAACCTGGTTCGGCCTTTTCGTTGGAATGCGAGAACTTGCTTCCTTCTCCTTTGACAGATCCTTCGCCGGGCCATCGATCCAACCTTGGCGCAACCATGTCGGGCAAAAGCAATATGTCACAGTAATCCGGTATGCCTGTCCCCGAGAGGTGTGTGTGCGAAAAGCCGTAGATGATGTCGTCGGAGTAGTGATAACCCGAGCTGCCGTCCCAGTTGTCAGTTCGTGTGTCGGGCGATAGCTGCACCATCCCAAACGGCATCGTCGCTCCGGGAAATGTATGCCCGTGCCCGCCGGTGCCGATGAACGGATTTACCCAGCGGGTAAAGTCGCGGGTCTGCGCGAAAGCAGCGGTCGACAGCAGCAACAACAGAGACAAGAAAAATCTTTTATTCATAGCTTTTTCAATTGCCTCCGTCTTTAGACGGAGGATCAGCTAAAGTAACAGATCTCGGCTTTAGCCAAACACCTTTCAATTGCGAGCACAATTCGGCTAAAGCCGGCTCAATTTATTGCAACCGACACCTCCGACTCAAGTCGGAGGCAATTGATTACAGATAAAGCCATTCGGACTACCATTTATTTTTTGGTCTTTTTTATCCTGCTTATTCGTCTGCGTCCATCTGCGGTTAGTTCTCTCCCGAATTATACAGAGACAACGTGGAAATAACAGGACAGCCGCAAGCATCCTCGATCACGATCCTGATCTTGCTCGTCCGCGTTTTTTGAAACCGCACAATTCTTTTATAACCGATGGTCGTCTGCTGCAAAATGGTTGCAAAGTCAGTCCCGTTCCACGCCTGAACTGAAAATCGTCTGACGCGTTGACCGAGAGCAATGTTCTCCTGCATCAAAATAGTATCAAGGTCAACATCATGTCCGAGATCGAGAGTTAGCGAAGCCGTTGTAACGCCGTCGTCGGTCGCCCAATATGTGTCAAACGATCCGTCGAGAACATTGGCGGCTGCAAACTGACGGTTACCGCCCCGCACATTCGACGCTGTGATCGTGCCTTTTGCCAGATTCTTGCCCAGCGCCGATTCGCGTGCCTGCCTGAACTCAGTCAGGCGGGCAATGTCGTTTTCGTTGACCATGCCGCGGCGGTCGACGCCAATGTTGAGCAGCAGGTTGCAGTTGCGGCCGACCGAGCCGTAATAGACGTTCATCAGGTCGGCGACGGATTTGAGCTTGCCGTCTTCATTTGCATGATAGAACCAGCCGGGACGGATCGAGACATCGCACTCGGCCGGTATCCATGATGTCCCGTTTTCGTCGCCGCGATTTAGGGCAGCCGTATCGGCAAATCCGGGAAATGTTCCCTCATTATCGCGTGCCGACCAATTTGTCTCTCCGGCCATGCCGCCCTCGTTTCCGACCCAGCGTATGCTCGGGCCCGCGTCACTAAAGATCATCGCGTTTGGCATCTGGCTACGGATCGTCGAGAAAAACCCGTCAAAATCATAGACCATTCGCTTCTTGCCATCGTTAGCACCATCGAGCCATGTTTCGAAAACATCGCCGTAGTTGGTCAGCAATTCCCGCCATTGGTCCTTGTAAACGCGATTGTAACGCGGCGTGCCGTAGAGCGGATGGTTGCGGTCCCACGGCGAAATGTATATGCCAAATTTCAGCCCGAATTCGCGGCAGGCGTCCGACAACTCTTTCAAAACATCGCCCTTGCCGTCCCGCCACTTCGAATTCTTGACCGAATACTCGGTCGTCGCCGACGGCCAAAGGCAAAATCCGTCATGATGCTTCGCCGTAATGATGATCCCGCGCATTCCCGCATCCTTTGCCACTCTCGCCCATTGACGCGCGTCTAACGCCGTCGGGTTAAAATCCGTCGCCGGCTCGCGTCCATCACCCCACTCGTGGTCGGCGAACGTATTCATGCCGAAATGAATAAAGGCGTAGTATTCCAGCTTTTGCCAGGCGAGTTGCGCGGCGGTTGGAACTGGGGCGATCGGTTTTGGTGCCATCACCTGCGCGGAAACGAAAGCGGTCATCAGAAGCAGCGCGGCCGGAAGCCACGTCAAACGCCGGAATAATAGATAACGCTGCATCATTTGCCGGGAACGCAGGCGCCCTCGCCTGCACGGACGCTGCTGCGGCGTCCGGACGCGATACGGATCACCAAACACGGCGCGATACCGTGAAAAGTCACAATAACCCACATCATCACGCCGGAGGAACCGGCGTTGCAGGCGAGGGCGCCTGCGGTCCCGGCAAAAACGTTCCCCTTAAACCAAAGTATTACGCTTCTCCTGCCACTTTCCGCGGGTGAAGTCCGGGATCTTAATGGGCATAGAGCCTTTCGTAACCGATTCGGCGGAGAGTGGAAATGGTGCGGACCAGCTTGCTCCATCGTAAACGTCCATGTCGGGTGAGAGCCCTTCGCGAAAGCACTGGACCAGCCGCCAGGCCATGATAAAATCCATGCCGCCATGTCCCGCGTTTTCAGCGTCCTTGCCAAGCTTTTTCCAGAGCCAGTGAGTATATTTTTCCTTGTATTTTTCGAGGTCGGTAAAGCGGTGTTTCTCGGGCTGGCCCTCAACCATGATCCGGGCCGGATAGTCGCGAAAAAGGCCCTTTGTGCCCTGAATGAGGTTGATGCGATCGTACGGACGCGGCGTCGATGTGTCGTGCTGGACCTTGATCGTCAGACCTTTGGCGGTCTTGATCATCGTCGTGTTCATATCGCCGGCGATGTATCGCTCCTTCCATTTCGGGCTGTCTTTGGGCACGGTCTGCTCGCGATATAGATCGAGCGACCGAGACGGTGACGACATCGACACGAGGTAATCGAACCGGTCGCCGCGATTGATGTTCATGTAATTGGCAACAGGCCCGAGGCCGTGCGTCGGATATAGATTGCCGTTCAGCCGCGTGTGCCACGCCCGGCGCCAGAGGCCCTCGCTGCGGCCTTCGTTCAGGATCGTGCGGAGGTCGTGAAGGTACGCGGCCTCGCCATGCGTGATCTCGCCAAAAACGCCTTCACGGACCAGGTTGAGCACCAGAGTCTCATTAAAATCGTAACAGCAGTTTTCCATCATCATGCAGTGCCGCTGGGTCCTTTCGGATGTCTCGACGAGCTTCCAGATGTCCTGCATGTTGGTCGCCATCGGCACCTCGACACCGACATGTTTGCCGTGCTCCATTGCCGCAAGAGCGACGGGTGCGTGCCATTCCCAAGGCGTCGGCGAATACACAAATTCGATGTCATCGCGAGCGCACAGCTTTTCAAACGCCCGGTCGCCGTCCGTGTACATCGCGGGCGACGGGCGTCCGGCCTTTTCGAGCATTGCCTTGCCCTGCTCGGCGTTGACTTTGACGTTGTCGCACAGAGCGGTGATCTCAAGATGCTCAATGCCGAGAAAATCATGGATCATCGACTTGCCGCGTTCACCGACGCCGACGATGCCGATCCGCACCTTGTCCCGTTTTTCGAACGGCACGCCGATCATTGTCTTGCCCGGAGCAGCCGCATGGGTTGACTCACTGGTAACAAGCGACGCCGTAAGTGTCGCAATCGCTCCTGTTTTTAGAAGGTCTCGTCTTGAAATTGTCATATTCTTATTCAGTATCCGATCAATGAAATAGCTCCCCGGTGCCCCCGAGATTTCGCCATTGCTGACCCTTTATGGCCCAGCGAACGCGGAAAAACGGGTCGCCGCCGCTGTTGGCGTACCGAAGGCTGATCTTATGCAAACCCGCCTTTAGTGGAATCACCGCTGAACGACTTTTGCGGTCACCTTTGCCGGAATCGTCGATCATTTTGACGCTGTCGATATCCAGACCAGCGGTGTAAGTGGAATCGATCTGAAACTCGTACATATCGTCAACGGGTGCATTGAAATAACCGTTAAAGGTCACGGCAAACGCCTTTTTTGTATCCGCGAATGCCGAAAATTGCTGCAATCCCAGGTTTTTAGTCTCGCCGCTCATGACCAGCGGCTCGGGCACACCATCGGAACGCCAGGATACGAGGCCATACGTCAGGCCGACCCGTTTATCGGCAAGCTCCACACTCGGGAGCATATCTCGACGCACAAAAGTCGCCGTGTAGACAGAGCTTTTGCGACCCGTCGGCAAGACGACGATCGTCTTGACGTCGACACGGCCAGCCGCGGGTACGTCGAGCTCAAGCGGTTTTGTATACACCTGACTCGTTTCATCCGGTGTTTGTCCGTCAATCGTGTAACGGATGGTCGAGCCGGGTATAGGCGCGGTTAGTTCGACGGTTGCCCTATCGTTCGCCGCAAGTATGCGGTTGACGAGGCCCGCCGGTTCCGGGATCCGGTAATTTACATTTTGTTTGTCGAGGCGGGCAAATTGTGACGACAACCGGCTCGTAAAGTCGGCAAAGTTCTTATCGTCAGGTTTCGTCCACAAAACCTCGGAGAGTGCGAGCATTCGCGGGAAAGCCATGTACTCGACCCTGTCGCCGTTCTGTAGGTATTCGGTCCAGATATTTGCCTGGCCGCCGAGGATGTATTTAGCCTCGTCCGGGGACAACTCTTTCGGCAAAGGGTCAAAATTATAGACTTTTTCGAGGGGCAGATACCCGCCTATGTTTAGCGGTTCGGTTGTCGGGTCACCTTGATTGAAGTCGAAATATGCATAATCGGTCGGCGTCATTATGACGTCGTGGTGGGCTTTTGCCGCTTCAATGCCACCCTTGATGCCCCTCCACGACATTACGGTCGCATTTGGTGCAAGGCCGCCTTCGAGGATCTCGTCCCACCCTATGATCTTTTTGCCTTTTGAGTTGATGAACTTTTCCATTCGCCGGATGAAATAGCTCTGGACCTCGTGTTCGTCCTTGAGGTTTTCGCGGGTCATCAACTCTTTCACCTCGGGCGACTCTTTCCACATGTCCTTGAGCACTTCATCGCCGCCCACGTGAATGTAGGGTGAATCGGGAAAGAGCCCGATGACCTCGGTCAGAACGTCATCGAGAAAGCCGAATGTCTTTTCTGTCGGGCAATAAACTTCCTTAAAAATGCCCCATGTCATCTGGACCTTGTATTTGTAGTCTTGCTTGCAGCCAACCTCCGGATAAGCAGCCAATGCGGCACTTGAGTGGCCTGGCAATTCGATCTCCGGGATAACCGTGATGTAACGCGCTTTGGCATACGCGACGACTTCCTTGATCTGCTCCTGCGTGTAAAAACCCTCGACCGGCACGCCGTCACCCTTAAAAGTTGTCGTGTAGGGGCCAAGATGGGATTCGGGGCGTTTTGAGCCGATCTCAGTCAACTTCGGATATTTCTTGATCTCGATCCGCCAACCCTGATCGTCGGTCAGGTGCCAGTGAAAGTAATTGAACTTGTACTGCGACATTAGGTCGATGTATTTTTTTATGAACTCGACCGGCATGAAGTGACGACTGACATCGAGATGCATGCCGCGGTAGGGAAATCGCGGTTGATCCACTATTTTGATCTTGGGAATTCGAATTATGTTCTCCGTGCTTGTTGGCAAAAGCTGCAACAAAGTCTGAGTAGCATAGAAAAGTCCGCGTTCGCCTCCATTTAGCATTATCTGCTCCGGACTCACACTCAGGTTGTACGATTCTCCGGGGCCACGATTCGTGAGATCAAAGTAGATCGTACTTGCCTGAATTTTACCCTTGCTAACAACAGGTAGCTTAAATCCAAAAACTCGATTTAATGCTTCATTAAACATGGACGCGGTTCGGCGTCCTTCGTCAGTATCTGCGACAATTTGCGTTTTTTTGGTAAGAATGAAGTCGCCGGGACGTTCTTCGATCGAAACACGCTGCGGTCGAGGCACGATACTTATCTTGTCAGCCTGACCATTGGCAGAAGGAACCGAAAACATCATCGTAATCGCTAGAGCGGTAAGAATTTTATTCATCATTTTGCCGTGAACGCAGGCGCCCTCGCCTGCAACGCCGGTTCCTCCGGCGTGATGGGGTTTCACTACTCTACAACTTGCTTATTACTATACGCTTCAGCGTGCGTGCACGTTTGCAGGCGAGGGCGCCTGCGTTCCCGGCTTTAGGCTTCCGACTTCTTAAAGTAAGCACTGCCGTACGGCCACATCTCAGGCGATTCACATAACCTTGCCTTAACAGGATTATTCTCAATATACGATATCGTACTCGCAAAATGCCGTTGATCGCGAATGTACCGGTCAAAATATTCTTTCGCCCAGAATTGACCCTTTCTGCCAAGTATCCGATTTGCTTCGTGAGCCGTGAACGACTTGATGGAATGCATTATCTCCGAAACTGTCGAGGGTTGTATGGGTTTAATCAGTACGTGCCCGTGATTGGGCAGTATCGTCCACGAGATCAGGTTATAGCGGTCGCCATCCCACTTTAGCGTGTCCTGAAGTATGTTCGCGATCCGATCATCCCGTAAATAGCCCGTACCGTAATTTTGGTCGAGATAGTATTCAGTTCGCCGGCGAAAGTCGGCATCCTTGATCTCACCTGCCTGGAGTTCCACCCTCCATTTCTCCAAAACCGTCTGCGGAACTGAGTCAGCGAGGCGAAATGTAATGAACTGCGTAAATCCCTCAGCGTCAAAATGCGGCAAAAATCCGCGACTATGCCAATAGCGAGGGTCTTTTTTCATCGCCACATTGTACCCCAACCAGAATCACGAACGTATAGCCGGGAACGCAGGCGCCCTCGCCTCCACGGTTGCCGCTTCGGCGACCGGACGGGCTGTGGTTTCTCGACCGATTAATTTTCGAGA
>JBBRSH010000013.1:0-57959 GCA_038245555.1 Pyrinomonadales bacterium
AGTCACAAGTCGCTGATTTTCTCGGACTCAAGATCGAAAAGGTCACAGCCGATTTTGTCGAGAAATGGATCGATTACATGCGTCATCTGGCGACCATCGATCAGTACACGATCGCCGTGGGTTCCGCTTCCCTCCTGATCATCATCCTCTGGCCAAAGATCACACACAGAGTGCCTGGGCCATTAATAGCCATCCTTCTTGTAACTTTTTTCGTTCAATATTTTCACATCCCGGTCGATACTATCGCATCGAGGTTCGGCGGAGTTCCGAACACGCTTCCGTCGCCGCATTTTCCTGTCATCACCTGGCAGATGGTCCAGCTGATGTTCTCGCCCGCCTTGACCATTGCGATACTTGCCGGGCTCGAATCGCTGCTCGCGGCGGTCGTCGCGGACGGTATGATGGGAACGCGGCACCGTTCCAACATGGAGCTTATCGCTCAGGGCGCTGGCAATATCGTGTCGGTGATATTTGGTGGGGTACCGGCGACCGGTGCGATCGCCCGGACCGCGACAAACATCAAGAGCGGCGGAACAACACCGCTCTCGTCCATAATTCACTGCATCTTTCTGCTGCTTGTCCTCCTGTTTATCGGTAAATGGGCAGCTATGATCCCGATGGCGACACTCGCCGCCATCCTCCTCGTGGTTGCGTACAACATGAGCGAGTGGCGGGAGTTCTCGCATCTTCTTAAGAGCCCGCGCGGCGACGTAGCCGTGCTCCTTGCGACATTTTTGCTGACGGTCTTTATCGAATTGACGGTCGCTATACAGGTCGGCATCCTGCTCGCTGCATTCCTCTTCCTTCAAAAAATGTCGAAGGAAACACATGTTGACGTGATCACCGAGAATCTAAAGGACGACGAAGAATTTCAGGCCCGCGACATGACCGGCATCGAAATACCGGCCGGCGTCGAGGTTTTTGAGATCTATGGCTCGCTGTTTTTCGGGGCGGTTCGTCAGTTCAAGGAATCTATCCGCGTCGTCGCCACAAAACCGAAAGTCCTGATCCTCCGAATGCGGCAGGTCCCGACTATCGACGCCAGCGGCGTCCACGTTCTGGAGGAACTCGCTGATGAAGCACACAATAACGGCCAGATCATCATCTTCTCCGCGGTCTCGAGAAGCGTTTACCGAGTAATGCGAACAAGCGGATTTGTGGAGAAGGTCGGAAGAGAAAGTTTTGCAGCCGATGTCTTCGCAGCACTAGAGATAGCAGCGGCACACATCAAATCAAATGCAAGTTGACGTCAGCATTCGTTGTTTCAACTTAGAAAGATCATGAGTGAACAGATCATCGCAAATTATCTATCGGACGCAATTGGTTCATTTCGCAATTACAAAAAGATGGCCGAGCGGGCCATCGAGCAGGTCAGCGACGAGGAGTTTTTCGCTCTGATCGACTCTGAGGCAAACTCGATAGGGTTGGTGGTCAAACACATTGCCGGAAACTTGCGTTCGCGTTGGACCGATTTTTTGAGCACGGACGGCGAAAAGGATTTTCGGTACCGCGATACTGAGTTTGAAGTAGTGGGCGACACGCGGGAGTCGTTGATGGAGTTTTGGGAAGCGGGATGGCGGACGCTTTTTGACAATATCGAGCTTTTGACCGTGGAAGATTTTTCACGGACGGTCACGATTCGCGGGCAGTCGCACACGATCGTCGAGGCGATCAACCGGCAGTTGACGCATTACGCTTACCACGTTGGCCAGATCGTGCTGCTTGCCAAACATTTGAAGTCCGCTGATTGGAAAACACTAAGCGTTCCGAAAAATAAGTCGGCGGAATTCAACCGTTTTCTTACCGAACGTCAAGCATCAGGCGAATCGGGAACAAACCGGTTCGACGCTCCGCTTGAGTTTCTGAGCAGCGAGAAAAATTAGACGGACGAGGAGAGTCGAAACCGTCTAAGTTGCAGACCGTCTACCTTATCCGAACGCGCTCGACTCTTTTTTCGTGACGAACGCCATTTTTCCAGGTGATCCGATAGGTATCGCGATATTCCTTTCTCCCCTTCCAGACCGTTCTTGTTTCGTAACTTACCTTATTGTTGTTCCGGTTGTTACGGTAACGACGCTGACGTTTGGTTACTTGCCTGAGAATGCGATCGATCTGCGGCACAGGAGCCGTAAAAGCATTATTTGTAGCCTTTGCATTGTTCGAATAGGCTTCAACCCCGGTGGCCGAAAAACCGATCGAGGCCGCTATCATCATAAAAATCAAGATCTTCTTCATAAATATAACTCCTTGAGTGAAATTGGAGCCGTTCGAAAGTCACACGACGGTGGCTACGAACATACGCCTCCTGGGCTTTAGACAACAGAAAACGCGATAAAGTTACCTGTATTTTTCAAAGGGCCTGCATCTATTGGGCAGCCCAGCCAATCATCCCGTCGTCACGATAAAAGCAGGCCCGAAATCATTGAAAAAACTACGATTGCACCGCCGATTATGGTAGTCTTAACTCTTCTCGTATGAAAGGAATCTCCATCCTCGGATCAACTGGCTCGATCGGCCGCAACACCCTAAAAGTTATCGAACATCTAGGCGATATGCAGGTCGTCGCGATGTCCGCCGGACAGAACATCAGCCTTTTTGCCGAACAGATCGCTGCCTTTCGCCCGCAACTCGTTTCGTGCCTTGACGAAGACGGCGCGGCTGCACTCGAAGCCGAATTGCGTCGTCTCAAAGCAAGCGTGCCGAGGATCGGAACCGGATCGGAGGGTCTGATCGCAGTTGCTACTCACGAGGAAGCTACAACGGTCGTCTCGGCTACCGTCGGAGCCGTTGGTTTTGTGCCGACCTTGCGAGCGATCGAGGCGGGCAAGCGGATCGCTTTAGCTAACAAGGAGACGCTCGTGATGGCGGGCGAATTGATGACAGCCGCCGCCGCAAAGTCAGGTGCCGAGATATTGCCGGTCGACAGCGAGCACAACGCAATTCACCAGTGCCTTCGTGGGGAAAAGAGTTCCGAGGTAAAACGGCTCGTCCTGACGGCATCGGGCGGCCCATTTCGCCGATCGACAAAAAGCGAGATCGCGAACGCGACGCGCGAACAGGCCCTAAATCATCCAAACTGGACGATGGGCGAAAAGATCACGATCGATTCGGCGACACTCATGAACAAAGGGCTCGAGGTTATCGAGGCCAGGTGGTTGTTCGGTTTTGGCATCGATCGTATCTCGGTCACCGTTCACCCTCAGTCGATCGTCCACTCGCTGGTCGAGATGGTCGACGGATCGATCATTGCACAAATGGGTGTGACCGATATGAAGCATGCCATCCAGTACGCGTTAACCTATCCCGACCGTAGGGAAAACCTCTTGGCGCCGCTCGATCTGACGGCGATGAGCCATCTCGATTTTGAGGAGCCGGACCTCGACCGTTTTCCATGTCTGCGGCTTGCGTACGAGGCCATGCGAACGGGCGGCACAATGCCCGCAGCCTTGAACGCGGCAAATGAGATTGCGGTTCGAGCGTTTCTGGACGGACAGATCGGTTTGAGTGAGATAGCCGACGTTAACGAACGCGTTATGCTCGAGCACAAGGCCGTGCCGGCAGCCGACCTTGAAACGATCCTAAAAGTCGATGCCTGGGCCAGAAATGCCGCTGCAACCCATTTGTCGACTAAACATTCGGCTGCCGCGATCACAAATTAGATTGACGTGCGAAAAGCCGCCGACATACACTTTAAATGACAACGTGGGCTGAAATGCCCGAATCAAAGTCGATTCATTTATGGAAAGCATTTTAACTACCGCATTTTATTACGCCCTCATCCCGCTGCTTATTCTCGGCATCGCGATAAATATTCATGAATTTGGGCATTTTATTATCGCCAAGATGTTCGGAATGCGTGTCGAGGCATACTCGTTCTTTGGTCTTGGGCCTCGTATTTGGGGATTTAAGCGCGGTCACACGGATTATCGAATAAGCGCGATACCCCTCGGTGCGTACGTAAAACTCTATGGAGATGAGGCGACCGGGCCGCTTGAGGGCAAAGACACGACTACCGAAAGGGTGCCCGAGTCAGAATTATACGAGTTGCGGCCGCGTTGGCAGAAATTTCTGGTAATGCTCGGTGGGCCTTTCATGAATCTGGTACTCGCCTTTTCGATCCCGTTCGGCATGGCTTTGGTCCAGGGGATTCCGGCAGTCCCGGCCCCGATAATCGGGTCGGTCAGAGTTGATGGAGCCGCTGCGAAAGCAGGCATCCAGGTTGGTGACCGGATCGTGAACTTTAACGGTACCGAGAATCCAACGTGGCGGGGCATTACGGTTGATTCGGGTATAAATCCGGATCGTCCGCTGGCTGTGGTTGTCGAACGAGGCGGTCAACGCGTGCCGCTGCAGGTAACGCCTCGCAAAGAAGAGGTTTTCGCCGGGCAAAATGCCGGTCTGCTGGATGCCGAGGCCGATATGGGGGCGATCCCGGTGGTCGTCGGCGACGTTTCGCCAAACACGCCGGCCGCAGAAGCGGGTCTTCAATCGGGTGACCGGATCGTGACCATCAATGGCCAGACCCCGCGCAATAGCCAGGAATCAAAGTCGTTCGTCGACAAAGGAAAGTCAGAACCTATCCAAATAGCCGTTGAGCGGGAAGGAAAGATCCTTGCTCTTACGGCGACTGTCAGAAAGCTCGAAGATGGCACGGAACGGCTTGGATTCGGATTCAAACGTCCCGATCTGCCGCTCGAACCGGCATCGATATCGACAGCCGCGGCATTTGCCTATACATCTAACTGGGAAAACATGAAGGCGACGGGCAGCGTGCTCGGTCAGGTATTTTCAGGAAGCCGGTCGGTCAAAGACTCCGGTATCGGTGGCCCGGTCGGTATCTTTCAACAGTCGGCCGAGGCGACTCGCATAATGGGTATCGAAGGATTTTTCCTCATACTGACAGCGATCAGTCTAAGCCTGGGATTATTTAACCTGCTGCCTATCCCGATGCTCGATGGGGGCCAGATCCTCGTGCTTGGTATCGATAAGGTGATGTCGTGGTTTGGCCGGACGTTGTCGATGGTCGCCAAGGAGCGGATCCAGCTCACCGGTCTCGCGGTGATCCTGCTTCTGATGGTATTCGTATTCTTCCTGGACTTTTCGAGGATCGCGTCAAAATTTGGTTCGTCCGATAAACCAGCGGTAGAGCAGAAGAAATAATAGCGTCTATGCCGAGAAAAACAAGAGCGGTCATGGTGCGGGACATCCAGATCGGTGGCGGTGCGCCGGTCGTCGTCCAGTCGATGACCAAGACCGATACGACCGATGTTGACGCAACTATTCGACAGATAGAGGAAATGGTCGCGGCCGGATGCGAGATCGTGCGGATCGCCGTGCCGGACGACGACGCGGCCGCGGCGATGCACGAGATCCGTAAGCGAACGGATGTGCCGATCGTTGCGGACATTCATTTTCACTACAAGCTTGCACTCAAGGCCCTCGACGCCGGTATCGATAAACTCCGATTAAATCCAGGAAACATTGGTCACATCGATCGTGTTCGCGAAGTCGTCCGTGCCGCCGAGGCTCAAAAAGTGCCGATCCGCATCGGCGTCAACGGTGGCTCGCTTGAAAAGGACCTGCTCAAAAAATACGGTAGTGCGACAGCTGAGGCTATGGTCGAATCGGGCATGCGACACATACGTATTCTCGAAGATCTTGGCTTTTCAAACACTGTCATCTCGCTTAAGGCCTCCGACGTTAATCGCATGGTCGAGGCATATCGCCTCATGGCGGCAAAGGTCGATTACCCACTTCATCTCGGTGTGACCGAGGCGGGAACGCCGTTTGGCGGAACGATCAAATCGGCCATGGGCCTCGGCATTTTGCTGCACGATGGCATCGGCGACACGATCCGAGTGTCACTCGCCGCCGAGCCTCACGAAGAGGTTCGCGTCGCGTGGGAGGTTCTTAAATCTCTCGAATTGCGAAAGCGGGGCGTCACGGTAGTTGCCTGCCCAACCTGTGGACGGCTCGATATCGATAATTTTGTCGAGATAGTGACTGAAGTTGAGCGGCGCCTAGCTCACGTTGAAGAGCCTCTGCACCTGTCGATCATGGGCTGCGCGGTCAATGGCCCCGGCGAAGCTCACGATTCGCAACTGGGTATCACATTCGGACGCAACGTCGGAATGATCTTCAAGGACGGCGTCCCAATGCGACGCGTGGCGGGTGCCGATATCGTCGAAGAATTTGTAAAAGAAGTCGAACAGCTCCGCAAAGAAGGCTCTTGCGCAAAATCAATCGCTGAGACCAGCAAGCTCGTCCAGATCACTTAAAAAGCACTGCCCACGAAATACACGAAACATTCGAAAAAGGAAGAGATCAAGTCTTCATTTTCGTGTCTTTCGTGTGTTTCGCGGGCAAATATTCCTACGGAAAAAGGATCGTGAACGGATAAACCGGTATATTTCGGAGGACGCCAAAGACGAGCAGGACGCACATGAGAGCCCCCATAAACCTTGGGTTTGTCGGCCACATCGGCAGCCCTTTTCCCCGAACAGCATATAGCGTCAGCGAAATAACGACCCAAACGAATATCACTGCCCACACGGGGAGCAAAGCATTAAAATCCAGCGCCGTGAGCACATCGCCGTGAAAAAGTGCATGAAATCCGCGTGTCAACCCGCAGCCCGGACACGCAAGTCCGGTCAAGGCGAAAAGCGGACATACCGGGAATAGGTGCGTCGTCGTCGGATCGTGATACGCGATAACCGCCGATCCGGCTCCGAACGCGGCAACTCCGGCCGCGGCAAGCACGCGGCGGATCGGCGGAGTCATCTCCGCACCGACAAGATATTTCTCAGCCTGCACAGCTTTATTGTAGTAGGGTAGCGCGAGAAATCAAATACCGGCCATCGCCACAAAGAGCGCGTCGGTCGCCACCTTTCGATTCACGTTTACCGCGAGATCTCCACGAAGTTTTTCGATGTCGGCGAGCCATTCGGGAAAGTTGGAATGCGTGGCTTCCAAGGCAAGATTCGAAAGTATCAACGTAAGATCGGAATTTACGACCCTGCTGTTATTTTTGGAAACGTGTAAAGTCCAAATATCGTGGATCAATGATTCCAGAATATCGAGATTCTCCTCAAAGTTCTCTTTGTTCTTTGCCGTATTGAGATCCTCTGAAACCCGCAGCATCGAAGCCAGGCCGCCCGCCGAAACTGCCGCCGTTACCACTTCCAGCAGCATCTGACGCCGCTGCCGAAATTGTTCGACATTGATCGAGACAGCCCGTCCGATACTTCCGCGGGCCAATCGGGCGGCAAGGGTTGCTTCCTCGGTGATAAATTGACGACTGTCGATCAGATATCGCTCGATCTCGTGGGTCGGGACTGGTGCGAAACGCAGTAGCTGGCATCGAGATCGGATAGTCGGCAGCAGGCTGTCGGGCCGCGAGGAGATCAGAAATATGTAAGTCGAGGCAGGAGGTTCTTCCAGCGTTTTTAGGAGGGCATTTGCTGCCGGATCAGCCATCTTCTCCGCATCGTCGATGATGAAAACCCTTGCCCGGGCCTCAAATGGGCTATAGTTGGCCTCTTTCTCAAGGTGGCGGATAGCTCCGATCCTCACATTTCGCCGAAACGGTATCACCATTCCGACGTCAGGGTGGCCGGAGGAGAAGACGCGATCAAAATCGTCGCCCTTCTCGCTATTGGGAAACGTGAACTGGCCCGCCCGAACGCACGCCGAACATCTTCCGCAGGCACCGAGATCCTGCGGGTCCGTACATACCAGAGTCCTGGCAAGTTCCAGAGCAAATTGACGCTTGCCCACGCCTTCATCGCCGGCGAACAGCAGCGAATTGGGTACACGGCCGCCTCGAACGAACCGTTCGGCGACTTCCTTGATATGAGCGTTTCCGATTAGTTTTTCGAACATCTAGCCGATCAGCTGCGTGACAACCTTCATCACTTGGACATGTATCTCTTCGATCGCCCCTTCCGCCTTTATCACTCGAAACCGGTCTGGCTCCCGCTCGGCTATCTCCAGGTATTTGTCGCGGACCCGGCCGTAAAAATCGGCGGTTTCCGCATCCATCCGATTGCGTCGTGCTTCTGAGTCGGACCGGCCTTCCATTCGATTCATTGCGGACTGGACGGAAATGTCGAAGAAAAGTGTAAGGTCCGGTTTCAGGCCGCCGGTTGCGAGGGCGATGATCCGCTCGACAGTTTTCGCGTCAAACCCACGGCCCGCTCCCTGATAGGCAGCAGTCGCATCCGCGTAGCGGTCGGACAGGACGATCCGTCCGGCATCAAGCGAGGGCTTTATCAAAAACTCAACGTGCTGGGCCCTGTCAGCCGCAAATAGCAGCAACTCCGCCATCGGCGCGACCGTTTCCTCTGTTTCCAGAAATGCCTGGCGCAGGTGGCGCCCCAACGGTGTTCCTCCGGGTTCGCACGTATTGATCGGGTCCATGCCGCGGCCGCGCAGCTCGCTCGCGAGCATGCGTATCTGTGTGGATTTACCGCTGCCGTCGATCCCCTCGAAAGTGATGAATTTTCCGCGCAATCTTTGTTATTCCGAAACTGCTTTTCGTTCTTGTGAGATCGTAGAAATTGCGTGTTTGAATATCAATACATCAGGCCCGCCAACGTCCAAAAGAACTGAAAATTTATCAAAGCTTTTGATACGGCCCGAGATGGTCGAACCGTGCAGCAAGTGGATCACAACCGGCAGCCTTTCGCGTCGAGCTGAATTAAGGTATGCGTCCTGAATATTCTGAGCAGTTTGTCGTTCCATACGATTATCCATTCCCTGGCGGTAACTCGGACAGTTGTGTTTCAGTTTATATCAAATATTGAGTAGCGAACAAGGTTTTTCATTTATTTCATTGTGGAATGGCTATGTACGTCGCAATGTGTCCTAATATCTCCGGATCGTCCCCGAATCCATCAATCCATGCAACACATTTCTCTCGCCTAAACCAAGTCAATTGACGCTTTGCATAGTTGCGAACGTCCTGTTTCGATCGCTCGATCGCCGATTCCAATTCCCGTTCGTTACGAAGGTATTCGCAGACCCGCCGGTAAGCATGTGCACCGAGAGCATTCGTAGTGTCTTTTACGCCTTCCGCACGCAGTTGTTTCACCTCTTCGACAAGGCCCGCGGCGAAATGCTGCTCTGTCCGGCTATTTATTTTTTCGTAAAGTTCGGCCCGCGGCGGATTTAGCACAAAAAGTCCGATGCGGCCGGCAAATTCGGGCGGCTCGGCCCGATCGGGTTGTTTCAGGGAAATTGGCTCGCCAGTTTGGAAATAAACCTCCAAAGCACGAATAACACGGGCAAAATCGCGCGGCGGGATCCTTGCGGCGGCGGTCGGATCGACTCCCACCAGCATATTATGGAGGTGCTCGGGGCCGTGGACCTTATGCTCGGACATAAGCCTCTCGCGAAGTTGTATGTCGGTTTTGGGGCCTTCAAATAGAGGCTGACGCAGCGTTCTCAAATAAAATCCCGTGCCGCCGACAAGTATCGGTGTTTTTCCCCGGGATTCGATCTCAATGATCGTTTTTTCTGCGTCCCTTGCCCAATCAACCGCCGTGTATTTTATGCGTGGATCGATGTAATCGATCAAATGATGAGGTACACCCCGTTTCTCGGCCTCGCTGGGCTTCGCGGTCGCTATCTGGATCCCTTTGTAGATCTGGACGGAATCAAAATTGATGACCTCGCCACCGATCGCCAGAGCCAGTTCGACGGCCAGCGCCGTCTTGCCTGAGGCGGTCGGTCCCGAAATCGCGTAGATCGGTTTTTCAGGGTCAGGGTGCACTTGAATATTCTAACGCCAACGCTCTATTAGCGCTCGTCGACCCGTATGGGGTAAATTAGCTTTACAAATCAAGGAGGAATTATGATACGAAACGCATCGGCAGAATGGAATGGCGGCATACGCGATGGCAAGGGTAAGATCTCGACTGACAGCGGTGTTCTCTCGGACACGCAGTACTCGTTCAGTACTCGATTCGAGGATGGCATTGGCACAAATCCGGAGGAACTTATTGCGGCTGCACACGCCGGATGCTTTTCGATGGCACTTTCGGGCCAGCTCGGGCAGGCCGGTTTGACCGCAGAGAGCATAAAGACAAAGGCGAGCGTGAAACTTGATAAGGTGGAGGGCGGTTTTGCTATTACCTCGGTCCACCTGGAGGTTCGTGTTCGAATGCCGGGTGCGGACGAAAACGCCTTCATGACGGCCGCGGACAATGCAAAATCGGGTTGTCCGGTGTCAAAGGTCCTCAATGCGGAGATAACGATGGACGCCCAACTGGAAAGCTAAATCCAAGATGCGAATCCTTTGGTCAACCGTGGCCCTGGCCCTGCTCGTCTCGAATTTTGCAGGACAGGCCCTAACCAATTACGTTCAGTACGTCAACCCGCTGATCGGCACGCAGAAAATGGGCCACACCTATCCGGGGGCGACGGTGCCGTTCGGGTCCGTGCAGCTGTCGCCCGATACTGACGAGCAGCCGATCAATGTGGGCGGCCGGTATAATAAGGATACTTATAAATACTGCGCGGGATATCAATACGACGACAACACGATCGTCGGGTTTTCGCATACCCATTTTAGTGGCACCGGACACTCCGATCTCGGTGATTTTCTGATAATGCCGACGGTGGGCGATCTGCAATTGACGCCGGGCGATAAGAGCGACCCCAAGAGCGGATTCCGCTCAGCATTTTCTCACGCGAACGAGACCGCCGAGGCTGATTATTACAAGGTGCTTCTTGAGGATGACAATATCCTCGCCGAGATGACCGCGACAACGCGGGTCGGCTTTCATCAATATACCTTCCCGAAGTCGGACAACGCCCACATCATTCTCGACCTGATGCACGGCATCTACAACTACGACGATAAAAATGTCTGGACATACGTTCGTATCGAGAATGATCACACTATTGTCGGGTATCGCCAAACAAATGGTTGGGCCCGGACGCGGACGGTCTATTTCGCGATGGAGTTTTCAAAGCCGTTCATATCTTACGGCTATAAGAACTTCGGCAAGGAAGAATACAAGGGCTTTTGGCGGAAATTTGATCAGACGAAGAACTTCCCTGAAATGGCTGGAAAGCAGCTCCGTGCGTATTTCGATTTTAAGACCGCGGACAAAGAGAAGATAAAGGTTAAATTCGCCTTGTCGCCTGTGTCGACGACCGGAGCGATCTCAAATTTGAGATCTGAGATCCCGGATTGGGATTTCGAACGAGTCAAACGAGATGGGCAAACCGCGTGGAACCGCGAACTCGGCAAGGTCGCCGTCACGACGATCGACAAGCCCGAGATGACCAACTTTTACACGGCGATGTATCACGCCATGATCTCTCCGACGGTCTACATGGACGTCGATGGCCAATATAAAGGGATCGATCAGAACGTGCACAATGCGTTGCAGCCGACATTGCAGAAGCCCGCGCGTGAGCAACGGCTTAACACTCAGCCTGCGAGTTACGCCCTCTCTAATGGTCAGGCTTCTGCATCCTTTACCAACTACACAACTTTCTCGCTCTGGGACACATATCGTGCCCTGCATCCACTTTTCAACATTATCCAGCCGACTCGAAACCGCGATATGGCACGATCTATGATGGCCCATTTCGACCAGAGTGCCGAGCATATGCTGCCGGTCTGGTCGCATTACGCGAATGAGAATTGGTGCATGATCGGCTATCACAGCGTGTCGATGCTGGCGGACGCGATCGTCACCGGCAACCTCACTGGAGCGGAGGCGGCTCGGGCGCTCGATGCGATGGTGCAGACAGCCCATACAAAGTATTATGACGGGATCGGTTGGTACGAGCAGCTTGGCTACGTGCCGGAGGATAAGAACTCGACATCTGTATCGAAGACGCTCGAGTACTCCTACGACGATTTCGCGATCGCACAGGCCGCGAAAAAACTCGGACGGAATGACGTTAATAAGGAATTTAGCAAGCGCGCCGACAACTGGAAGAATGTTTTCGAGCCCTCGACAGGGTTCACCAGGCCCAAAATGAGCAATGGCAACTGGGGGGAGAATTTCGACCCTCTAAAAACCGAAGGCCAGGGCTTTATAGAGGGAAACTCTTGGAACTACAGCCTTTACGTCCCGCACGATCCGGACGCGATGATAAAAATGATGGGCGGCAAAAGGAAATTTTCTGACCATCTCGACGAGCTGTTTTCAATGCATTTGCCGGACTCATTTTTCGCCGAGACAGAAGACATCACACGTGAAGGCATCATTGGCGGCTACATCCACGGCAACGAGCCCTCGCACCACGTCGCCTATCTCTACAATTGGACTGATACACCGTGGAAAACGCAGGAACGTGTCCGAATGATCCTCAAAAATCAATATCACCCGACCCCCGACGGCCTCGGCGGCAACGACGACTGCGGCCAGATGTCCGCCTGGTACCTCTTCTCCGCCCTCGGCTTCTACCCCGTCGCCCCCGCCTCCGGCCAATACCAATTGGGAAGCCCGACCATCAAGAACGCGACCCTACACCTCGAAAAAGGAAAAACCATGACGATCGAGGCCAAAGACCAAAGCGAAAAGAACGTGTATGTCAAAAAGGTCGAGCTAAACGGCCGCAAACTCGACCGCCGCTACCTAACATACGCTGACATTATGAACGGCGGAAGAATCGTCTTTTTTATGGACGACAAACACTAACGCCTGTGGCATGGGTGGAATAAGTCCCGGGAAAATTGAGATGAAATGGTTTGCATACCGGTACCCTCTAGCATTCAGCCTAATCAACTTCGTCGTCGTTCAGATTGTTGGAACACTACTGGGAATTGTCTGCGGTGTGTTGCTGATAAACTTGGAATGCAAACCCCAGGGTCCCAATGACCCCTGTGACGGCCCCGCGATGATGATGATCATCATTGGATACGTGTCGATCATCGTGGGTTTTTTTGCTGGACTAATCGTGTGCATTTTCACTTATGTTTATTTCAACTCGAGAAGCGAATGCGAGGAAAGAATCGGCACTGAGTCATAAGCACGCCTGTCACAAATTCGTTTTACTGATTGGCAATCGGCAACAAGTCTTTGCGGGCGTGCTAAAATTTTGTTTCTCATTCGTAAGAATAACAGAACGAGGAGATAAAAAATGTTAAGAAAAGCATCGACCGTTTGGAACGGCGGAATTAAAGATGGAAGCGGCAAGATATCGACCGACAGCGGCGTTTGACCGACACTCAATATTCATTCAGCACCCGATTCGAGGACGGTATCGGGACGAACCCCGAGGAACTGATAGCTGCAGCCCATGCCGGCTGTTTCTCGATGGCCCTTTCGGGTCAACTCGGAGCCGCCGGAATGACGGCCGAGAGCATCAACACGACCGCAGCCGTCCGGCTTGAAAACCTTGATAGCGGATTCGCTATCACCTCCGTTCATTTGGACGTAACGGCCCGAATACCCGGTGCCGACGAAGCCGCATTCGCTACCGCAGCAGCAAACGCAAAGGCAGGCTGCTCGGTCTCAAAGCTGCTAGTTGCTGAGATCACGATGGACGCGAAGCTGGAAAACTAGCCCGCCGCTACCTCTCCTGAGCCGATATTATGAGCGGCGGTAAGCTGGTTTTTTATATGTCTTCGTCACACTGGAGAGCCGTTTCTCATGAAAATCATTTCAATTCGAGCCATCCTCTTCAGTCTTGTTCTGTTGCTACTTGTGGGTAGCATGCAAGCGCAACAACCGACACAACCTGCCGAGCCGTGTGCGTCATCCATTGCGATAGGCGGGGAGAGTCTCGATCTTTCCCAGTGGATTCTTTCGGGGTCAAATCTCGGACGGACGGCTATGCACGGGGATGAGTTTCTAATGGCCGCGGGTCGAAGAGGCCTGTTCTACGTCATTGAAGGAACCAAAGATCAGGTCTCTATAGGCTCACGAGCAAGTGTCGTTGTCAGAAACATCACGGGTGCGGCCTCGCGAATCGGGTACGGTATTTTATTTCACAGCGACCCCGAACCTCTCAGACAGGGTTATGCATTTGTCATCGATACCGCGAATCAACGATATCGCGTAACCCAGACCGTTCGCGGAAAGAAACTCGATGAAATCGACGTTATTCGCTGGACACGTTCGGCTCATATCGCGCCTGGCAGGTCGGCGAATACGCTGACAGTCATCGACAAAGGATTAGCAACGGAGCTCTACATAAACTGTAAATTGGTGAACACTGTAGCGAATACCTTTGCGTTTAAGAACGGCGTGATCGGTTTGTTTGTTGGCACCACGAAAAAAATTGGTTTTAGTGGTCTGAAACTCGAGCCAAACAAATCGACGAATATTCGTTAGCGGTGCGAACCCTGGACGACACAAGCCGGTTATATTATCTGTGTGCGAAGGAGGCTAGCTAGAAATCATGGCGCGATACATCATTCTCTTTGTTTTGCTTTCGGGGACGGCTTTTGGACAGATCAACCAACGCAATCTCTTGTCGGGACATTTCAAACTCGAAGACGTAAAGAACTCACTCGTCCGCAAAGACGACTGGAAACCCTTTCCCCAAACGGCCGCGGAATGGAAAGAGCGTGTTCCGCAAGCTCAGTTAGATGAGATTGTAAAACGAGGCGAGCAACTTTTAGGTAAAGAGATCCCGCAGGTGCCGGCGACTCTTCTGCTTGAATATGTGAGGACCGGTAATCGCTCAAACTATGAGGCAAAGTCGTTTGCTCGCCGCAACAATCTCATGGACCTTGTTTTGGCCGAGTCGGTCGAGGACAAAGGCCGCTTTAGCGATGCGATCGCGAATTACGTTTGGGCGATCTGCGAGGAGACCTATTGGGGCGTTCCCGCCCATTTGGGCACGCAAAAAGCCAAGAGCGGCCTCCCCGATGTCGAGGACCCGATCGTCGAACTGTTTGGCGCCGAAACCGTCTCGACGCTTGCTCTGACCGACTACTTCGTTGGCGAAAAGCTTGACAAAGTTTCGCCACTCATTCGCAAACGCATCTATTTGGAGGCTTACCGCAAGATCTTTGGGCCGGTCAACCGGCTTCCGGTTTACAGTTGGATGGACCCGGCCAGGAAGGTGAACAACTGGGATCCGTGGATCATGTCCAATCTGATGACGGCAAACCTGCTCCTGGAGCCCGACGACACAAAACGCGCCGCAAACGTCTATCAGTACATGAAATCGACCGACGTCTATCTCAACGGCCTCGGCGACGACGGCGGCTGCGACGAGGGGCCGAGCTACTGGTTTGCCGCAGGCGGAGCCGTTTTTGACACGCTCGAAACACTCCAAAGTGCGACAAATAACCGCATCAATATCTACGACGAACCGCTGATAAAAAAAATGGCCTCGTACATCTACAAGATGCACATCGCCGATAATTACTTCGTCAATTTTGCGGACGCCGACCCGAAATTCAACGGCGATGGCCCGATGCTCTATCGATTCGGAAAAGATATCAAGGATGAGTCGCTCTCGCAGTTTGGCCTGTATTTGTATTCGAGAAACACGATCCCGGTCGGCGAAGGGTTTGAGAAACCTCGCAGGATACGGGACATGCTAACGCTCAACGAGATACGGGAGTCAAAACCTTCGTACGTACCAGTCGGCGAAGCGTGGTTTTCGGATATACAGGTTCTAACCGCCCGGACAAATTCGGGGTTGTTTTTGGCTACCCACGCCGGCAATAACGATGAAAGCCATAATCACAATGACGTCGGCGATTTTATCGTCTACCTAGGAAATGAGCCCGTGATAATCGATGCCGGACGCGGAAATTACACCGCAAAAACATTCTCGTCCAAACGCTACGAACTGTGGTTTACGCAGTCGCAATATCACAATCTGCCGATCGTGAACGGTTTCGGCCAGCTCGCCGGCAAGCCGTATTTGGCGGAAAGCGTAAAACAGTCCAGTTCCGGTGCTGCCACGTCGCTCTTCATGGATATTTCAAAGGCCTACCCGAAAGAAGCCGGGATCAACTTTTGGAATCGGACGGTAGATCTGAATCGTGCCAAGGATGTTGTTGAGATTTCCGACGACTACTCGCTTGCCAAAGCCCCAATGTCGCTGCAGCAGATCTTTATGACGGTTTGTGACGTCGACATTTCGGTGGCCGGAAAGGTAAAACTGACGACGCCGAAGGGAAAGATTCTCACCTTGACCTATAGTCAAAACGATTGGGCAGTAGCGACCGAAAATCCCTCGACCGAAGAACCCGAGTACAGCAGTTTTGCTACAAAATGGGAAAACCATCCGATAAAACGCATTGTACTGACAAATAAAAGCTTGACGAGCAAAAATACGCTGCATTATACGGTCAGCGTTTCAAACGGCTGAACGTTCGCGAAGGCTATCGAGGATAAAGGCGGTCTACCGTTGCCCTTGTCATGCTCCGAAACACGCCCGGAAAAACTGTGACTATTTATGTTCCGGCGTTTGCTGGTAAAAGGCGTTTAGCCAGTGGCCGTTTCGTTTGACGAAAAATGAGCTGACCCATGCCGGGCTCGGGACGGGCGTGCCGCTGCAAGTCGTATCCTGCTCGGCACGATAGGTCAGGATCGCGTTATTTGCGTCGAATTGAGTAACCCGAAATTTGTCGACGGAATAACTTTTGACGACGCACACCGGACTGCCGACAAACGCCACGATCGCGGCTTTGTTGTTGGGCCCGCCGGGCCCCATCTCGACATGGTCGTCCGACAGGAAATTCTGAAAAAACTTGCCGTCTCGCTTTTGCCAGGCTTCCCATGACTGCTTTTCCAGCTTGATCAGCGAATCGCCGAGCAGAGAATTATCTTCGCTTTTTACTTGCGCGACTAGAGCACCGGAAAACGATAAGACTGCGAACAATGTAACAATTAATTTCATAATAATTTCTCCTCTTTCAGGGTTCGACAATCGAACCTTGAAGTATAGATCGGGTTAAAGGTATATTTGCTTGGGGCAAAGGTCCGTGCAATTTTGAATTATTAACGCGAGATCCGCCGCGCAAAAACTCAGTTTTCCATGTCCGCCAGCCGGCAGATGAATCCCCATCCGCCGCCGATCTCACTAACCGCAAGCATCAACTCATTGCGGCCCTTTTTCAAAGGAAGATAAACTGTGTCGTTTTCGGGGTTCATGATGCCGAGAAAACCCGGATCGCGAAAATACTGGGAGCTGCGTCCGCGATAAAGTATCTTGCCATTCAGAAAAACACTGACCTCATCGCTATAGCCAATGAGAAGTTTTTTTATCTGGTCGCGGTCGGATTCGATGGTGGTTCGGGCGTATAGGACCTTGATGCCGGGCTGTGGCTCCAGCCGCTTCGTAAAATCGTTGGCAAACGAGACCGGCAAATGCGGGGCTTCGCGATAGCGATACAGGACCACAAATCCGGGCGGCTCCGCCTCGACATCCTGCCAATGGATGGAGTCGCTCTCGGTTTGGGAAAGCGGCCGCTCGGGACTTCGGGCAAGAGCATCATACGCAGGGGATATGCTCCATTTGGTGAGTGTGCCCGCTGGCATCGGCGGCAGATGGCGCTCCCAGGCCGCATCCGGCGTTGTACGAATTTCGAAATTCGAGAAATAGGTCACGCCCGTTAGCACGTACAGCGCCACCTGGCCCTTCTGAATCCCGCTTTTGAGATCGTTCATTACCAGCGCGGGCTTTTCCATATCGTTGACATAGAGCTTTGCCTGGGCCCCGGTCACGACGATCCGCAGGTGAAACCAGATATCTTTAGGAATATCCACGGCGCCGGTAAAGCCTTGCCCGTTATAGATCTGCCAATTGGCTCCCGTATTTAGTATCGGCGTGTACTGCATGGCGTCCGGATAGCCTGACTTATGCTGGCGCAGATAGATCCATTCGCCGTTTGAACCATCCTTGTCGAGTCGAAATTGGACCCCGAAAAAACCACGGCCTGCGGGGGTCGCGACATCCATATCGATAACGCCGTCACGCATTTCAAAGTCCTTTAAGACGGCTGCGCCGCCGTTCAGATAAAGACACTTGCGCCCTTGATATTCGGCCGGCTTGGCTTGTTGCTGCAGATCCCACCGCGGTGAGTCCGGCGGCACAGCGAGCGTTTGCGGCGTCTGAGCACAGATCGTAAATGCTGCAATCAGCAAAAGAGCGAGTAAAAAAATTGAAGTTTTCATACAACTGACTTCTTTTAGATTCTGGTCAGTTGTACGCCGCAGGTCTGTATTTCGTTTCGATATATTCTTGTTACGGGAAACTCAAATTAACGAAGAAGCGTCAAAAGCAGAATAATAGCGAGAATGACAAGCGAACCGATTATCTGATTTCGTGAAGATCTCATGCTAGGCGAAATGTCGGCGCGTAGCCGCTTACCGCATAAAAATATCACATGTTTCGGTGGGAGCAATCGCAGCCGGAAAACCTTTCGCAACCCACATCGTCACGACCCTTAAAAAAAGCATGCTGCCTGCGTATATGTTTGATGTATAGTTGTTCCAAATAAGAGAATGGATCTGTGTTCATTCCGCAAATGCATGATTTCTTGAATGTTTGCCGATGGGGCGTGAATGAACACACGTTGTCATTCAATTTGGAGGGCGTGTCGTTATGAACATTCTATGCTCGGTACTTGTGCTATTTTTGTTCGCGATTTGCGTGTCGGCACAGGTTTCGCCCATTTCGCCTGAGGTGACGGTACTGCAAAGTAAATGGCATTTTGAGGTGCATGATCCCTCACTGGAAAAAGATACATTACAGGACAGTAAGGATCGCCAGGGCCAAGAAAATAAGCTGAAGGATGTCGCCCAAGATAATGAAAATAGAGTGAAGCAGGGAGAGCCGACCCTGCCGCCTCCGGGGCTCGTACCCAAACCCACAAATGGAACTCGCGATATCTCGGCAGACTACATCTATGAAGTGACGATCAAAAACACCGGACGAGAAGTGATCAAAACCCTCAACTGGGAGTACGTTTTCCTTGAGCCAGGCACCGGGCGAGAGGTGGGGCGTCGAGTGTTTATAAATCAAGTAAGCATAAAGCCCGGAACCAGCAAGCATTTGGTCCAACGTACGGTATCTTCTCCAACCGGCACTATTGATGCAAAAAAAGCGGGCAAGAAACTGCACGACCATTACGCCGAGCAAGTGGTGATCCGGCGGATAGAGTATGCCGATGGTTCTATATGGACGGCGGATTCGAAATAGTCGGTGCAGCGTGAACTAAATAGTTAGTTAAAAAGCAAAGCGGGATTTATCTTGAATTGCAGCATTTTGGCGGTGTCGCGGCCGCCGTCACCGCCTTTTCGCTGGACCGTTATTCGGCCGATCTTCAAGTTGCCCGCGCGCGTAATTTCGATCTTTCCCTCGCCGAAGAATTTGATCGTGTCGGCGTCCGATCTTAGGACCCAGCGAGGTTTGTCGGTTGACTTAAGAGCGACCATCACCCAGCCCGCGGCATGAACTCCATCCCCTGAAAACAAGTCGTGTAGGATTTTCGCGCGATTCGCGGTGAAAAACTCTATTACGGCTTGTTGTGTGGCGGCATCGAGTTCATTTAGGTACATCCGGTTCGGATCACGAGAGCCCTTCGTCGGCGGGGTTTCGCCGACAAACAATTTTAGGGCGGACTCGACATTGGCGGGTATCTTCCACATCTTCACATAATGGGCGAGCCATCGTTTGTCGATCTGGTTAAAGCCGTTCGGACTGCTGACGAGCTTGATCGAGATACCCTCTTTCGTTTCACCTTTCTTTGTCTTCACCCGAACCTCTACATCCGCCTTTTCACCGTGAGGCTTTGTGGCCGCGATACTCTCGATATCGCGAATTCGATAATTCATCGCGGCGAGCCAGGTCCGAGCATCTTCATCCGTTTTCCAGTTGTTGAATTTGTCGCGTATCTCGTCCTCATTCTTAAAGCCATTTTTGGCTGTGCTCGACCCTATCTCGACTTTCGCAGCAGCTGGCTTTTGGGCAGCGGCGAGGTTGAGACAGAGCAGGAGAAGGGTTAAAAAGACGGGAATACGGTAACGAAAAGTCATAGATCTGAACCAACCTGCGGACGACGATTTTGGCTTGATAATAAGCGACCCTTGTCCTAATATCAACGGTACCGAATTCAGAAATTGTATTTATGTGAGGCGACGAGACGAGAGTAGTCGCCGTTCTGGCTAAGATCTAAGGCTGTAGTGATTTGCGGATCAATATTATGAAACAGAGAAATTTTCTCGCTTTGGCGATCTGCTTGGCTATCTACGTGGCTGTCTACTTGGGGATCGCACCCGCCGCGTCGGCCCAGGGATCGGTCGGCGACTATGAGCGTGCTCAAGGAATACAGGCAAAATTTCAGGCCGCCGCGATCGGTCTGCCCGGAGCGACAAGCTGGATCGTTGGCACCCATCACTTTTGGTATCGCCGCACCATTCGGGGCGGGAGCGAGATCGTTTGGGTCGATGCGGAAAGTCTTGCTCGACGCCCCGCCTTTGACCATGACAAACTCGCCGTTTCACTCTCAGCGGCTTCGGGGCAAAAATATACAGCATTAAGACTTCCGCTCGGCGCCGCCGCAAACCTAATTTTTGTTGATGCGGAGCAGGCGATCGAATTTGTCGCGGCTGAGAGCCGTTGGAAATGCGATCTCAAAGACTATAAATGCACGCGGCTCGGTCCGGGACCGGGGCTGCCGCCCGGTGGCAATACTCCGCCGCAGCTTCGTCCGGCGGTTCCGCCGCGGCCTGACGTGCCCAGATCATCGCCGGATGCGAATTGGGAAGCCATTATAAAAAACTTCAATATCGTCATCCGATCAAAGGACAAAAAACAGGAGTTCGCTCTCAGCTTTGATGGTTCGGAGGACAATTATTACGCCCTCAACACGGTCGCCTGGTCGCCGGACTCGAAAAAGCTCGCGGCCTATCGCGTGCATCCTGGCTACCACCGCAAGATCCAGTACGTCGAATCCTCGCCGCTCGATCAGTTACAGCCAAAATACTGGTCGATCGAGTACGCAAAACCAGGTGACACCGTGGACGTCGAGCAGCCGGTTATCTTCACTATCGACACCAAAGAACAGAGAATTGTCCCTAACGCGCTTTTCCAGAATCCGTACGACATAACCAATCCGTCCTGGCGAAAAGACAGCCGGGCGTTCACGTTTGAATTCAACCAACGCGGACATCAGTTGTATCGCGTTATTGAGGTTGACGCCGCGAATGGAAACGCACGCTCAGTGATCGACGAAAGCAGCAAAACCTTTTTCTGCTACTCAGGCAAGAAATATCGATATGACATAGCCGATGGCCAAGAGGTCATCTGGATGTCCGAGCGGGACGGCTGGAACCATCTCTATCTGTTTGATTCGAATGGCCGGGTAAAAAATCAGATCACCAGAGGCGAGTGGGTCGTCCGCGGCGTCGATAAGGTCGATGAGGACAAGCGCCAGATCTATTTTCACGCGAGCGGCATGTATCCGGGCAAAGATCCATATTTTAACCAATATTACCGCATCAATTTTGACGGAACCGGCCTGACGCCGATGACCGGCGGCGATGCCAATCACACGGTCACTTTTTCGGCCGATATGAAGTTCTACACCGACACGTGGTCGCGGGTCGATCTTCCGACGACCTCGCAGCTGCGCAGCGTGGTGGACGGTAAGGTGCTGATGGAGCTCGACAAAGCAGATATTACGGAACTAACAAAGGCCGGCTGGCATGCTCCTGAGGTATTTACGGCAAAAGGCCGCGACGGGCAAACGGACATTTGGGGTGTGATCATACGGCCTACCAATTTTGACCCCAAGAAGAAGTATCCTGTGATCGAGAACATCTACGCAGGGCCGCAGGACTCGTTCGTCCCCAAATCCTTCACGGCATACACGGCTATGCAGGCACAAGCCGAACTAGGATTTATTGTTGTGCAGATCGATGGTATGGGTACCTCGAACCGTTCGAAGGCGTTTCACGATGTCGCCTGGAAAAATCTCGGAGATGCCGGCTTTCCCGATCGTATTCTGTGGCATAAAGCGGCCGCTGCAAAATATCCGTATTACGACATTAGTCGAGTCGGTGTTTACGGAACATCGGCCGGAGGACAGAATTCGCTCGGCGCTCTACTTTTTCATCCCGAATTCTACAAAGTTGCCGTGTCCGCCGCCGGATGTCACGACAATCGGATGGACAAAATATGGTGGAACGAGCAATGGATGGGATGGCCGCTCGGCACGCAATATGCGGGAGCCTCGAATGTTGATAATGCTCACCGTCTGGAAGGTAATTTGCTCCTCGTCGTCGGCGAAATGGACCCGAACGTCGATCCGGCCTCGACGACGCAGGTTGTTAACGCACTGATAAAGGCCAACAAGATGTTCGACCTCTTGGTGGTGCCGGGAGCCGGACACGGAGCGGGTGGAGAATATGGCGAACGAAAACGCTTCGACTTTTTCGTTCATCACCTACTCGGCGTCGAGCCGCCTGACTGGAATAAGACTGGAATAAAAAAGAATGGTGATGCGGCATCCCTTGACGACTAGAACCGACGACCATTCGGCTATTGATTTGTTATATTTTGCACAAATAAAGGTCTATAATTTGCAATGTTTTGACTGGACAATGCAGTGCGACCGACATACGTCGAGGTTTTTCACTGACCTACCGCAAAAGCGGCGATTGTTGACGTCCTTGATCTGATTGAAACGTTAGAATTCGGAATGAGCGCATGGCTCTCCGTTCGCGTATCGAAGCGATGGTGGCTAGATCTAATAACCCCGCGGCCAACCTTGACCTCAAATACACCCACCGAAAGGTGAAAAATTTGTGTCGAATGCTTGGCTGTATTTTGCTTTTCGCAACTGCAGCTGACGCGCAAAATGTCGGCACCGCAAAGATTCCACTTTGCACCGGACTGAGCATTGTAACTGCAATAAGCCAGCGTGACGGCGACTATGAATCGATAAAGACGATCGAGTCGGTCACGGATAAGGCCGTTCGGCTCAAGTATTCGTCGGAGCGGATGTACCAGGATCCGCTCGTCGATGACAAACCGTCGTTGCAGCGAACTTTGGTCTATCGAACACTAAGCATCGATGATCTGGCAAGGGCAAATCTCTACGAACAGATCTTTTACGAAAAGCTTCCTGAACTGATACCCGGCACGACCGCGATCGGCACGTCAGCGGCAGTGCTCAACGACCTCAAGAAGAAAGGTGAGGCTGAGATCGGCATTTTTATCTCTTTCACTGCTAAGGCGTCGATCGACCGAGAAGAGCATCCGAATGTTTACGACAACCAGATGCTCGCCAAGATCCAGCGCGTCGAATCGGGCCCGGTGATGCTGCCGGTGATCGTCAACAATCAGCGTGTTGAACTTCCAACCATCCACGCAATCGGTGATTTTTTTGGCGACAAGACCGAGTTTTTCTTTCTTGACGATCCGGCAAATCCGATAGCCCTCAAGTGGCGATACGGCATCGACGCTCTAGCGGAAGACGCTGCCGAGATCAAGAAGAATAGTGGTGTCACGGTATCCAGCGACCGTGACAGGCTCCAGGTTATCAAGATCACCTATGGCTGCGGCGACGGTTCGCCTACGGCCTCAGCCGGACCCTCAGAAAAAGCCGGCCAACCGCCCGCGGCCGCTGGCATTCCCGATCCGGGCCAGGTGGAAAAGGCGTTGGCGTCGACCGGTAAGGCTGATATTTACGACATTTATTTCACATTCAACAGCGATCAGATCCGTGACGAATCCGAGCCGCGTCTCAAGGAGATCGCGGATGCTTTGCAAAAACACCCTGATTGGAAACTGACGGTCGCTGGCCACACCGACAGCATCGGAAGCAGCACATACAATCTCGATCTATCGAAACGCCGGGCATCTGCCGTCAAAGATGCTCTGGTCAAACGCTACAAGATCGATCCCACAAGGCTGTCTATAAACGGATTTGGAGCATCGCAGCCAAAGGACACAAACGATACTCTCGAAGGGCGCGCTCGCAATCGACGCGTCGAATTAACTCGTTAATAGCAAGATTACCTCGGAGGATGATATGAACGACGAAATAGCCAAACTACAATCGCAACTCGACCGGCTCAGCACCGAGTTTCGCACGGCCCAGAGCAGAATTCAAAAACTGGAGAGCCGTGCCGCCTGGCGGCGTCCTAACATTGCGACGCTTATCGCGATTATTGCCGCTGCCGCGCTGTTTATCGGTTCGTGGACGACCAAGGCATCGTCCGAAAATAGTACCCCGATTGCACAGTCGTCAGACGTGCCGTCGACGGTCAAAGCTCCTTTCCAGGTCGTCGACAAACAGGGTAAAACGATTTTACAAGTCGGCGAGGGGGACAGAGGGGCTTTTCTATATTCGTCTTCGGGAAAGCGCGTCGTTTCCCTTACGGCAACGGATCGCGATGGCGGTGTCGGTGGAGGAATGGTCGCTGTACATTCGGAGGATAACTATAATAATAGAGTGGCTATGGAATCGACAAAAAACGAGTCGGCCCTAACTGTCGTCAAGAATAATAAATCGAATGTCGCGATTGGTACGCTGGAGGGAGAAAATTCGGCATCGGTAAAACTTTACCGCGAGGACGGCACTAAGCCGGCGGTGACGCTGGAATCTCACTCGGACGGCGGTGCGTTGAGCGTTTTTGGCTCAACTGACAAACCGGTCGCGACCCTGCAATCGGATGCCGGTGATGGAAAATTGTGGGTCAGTGATAAGAGCGGTCAACAGGTCGCGGGCCTTTTTGCCAAGGACGGCGGCGGCGTCGTTAAGGTAATGAAGGCGGGCGATCCGAATACTTACACCGCGCTAAACGCAATTAACGCTGGGCTCGGCGTTATGGTCCGAAAGTCGGGAGCCAAGATGGCTTTCATGGGTGCAACCGGGGACTCGGGCGAGAAGGGATCCGTATATGTTTACTCGGGCACCGAGAATCCGATTGCCGGGATGACGAGTTTCAAGGGCGGAGGACTGGTGGCCGTTTTCAGCGCGACGGCGGCGATAGCAATGCTTTCGGAGAGTGATAAGCATCCGGGCGGTGGGGAGGTCTCGGTAACCGACCCGTCGGGAAACGGAGTCTTCGCGGCTGGATACTCAGGCGATGGCGGTGAAGCGTGTGTAAACCGCAAATCCGGACTTAAATGTCTCGGCGTCGGTCTGCCGCTCCAGATACAACCTTAGGATCCGCGGCTCCGACGACCAAATAATAGCGATGAAATACTATATAAAACTCTTGGCGATCTTACTGATGCTCGCATCTTCCATTATCGCGGCGAACCCGACTAAGAATGATTCGGGGCATCGACCAACCTCGCGCTCGTTCGCTGATACGCTGGACAAGGTCCGTGCGAAATATGCCGAGATGAAGTCTTATTCCGACACGGGCACGACTTCGACCGAATACGGGCCCTCCGGTTCATCGGTGTCCGAGCGATACACATTTACCACCTTCTATCGGACGCCGCGGCAATATTTGTTCGACTTTAAGGGCGGTGACGACCGTGTGGTAATTTGGGCAGATGGGACGGATTTCAATACCTGGTGGGCGCAGACAAACGTTCACGAAACATATCCAAAGGGCCAGGGAGCAAACGCTTTTGCACTCACAGCGTTTCCGACGAAGAACTCTGCGTTGCACATTGCGCCGCTCCTCTTTTCGCAGGCCGGACTTCATGGATCGATCGCGGATTTCAAATTGCTGCGGGCCGATTCGACGGAAACGATCAATGGTCACCGCTGTTTCAAACTGGTCGGAGAGGTGGCTCTCGCATACGGAACGGGAGCGGTATCGAACGCACGCCCGACTACGATCTGGATCGACGCGGAGAGTCTGCTGGTGCGAAAGCTGCTTGAGGATACCACACCGGGCTCTGTCGGCATCGATCGCGTGATAACCACTTTTGAGCCGGAGGCTGAACCTAAGATCGATGACGCCAAGTTTAAGTTTACGCCGCCGGCCAGCGCATGAGAAGGATTTGAAGTTCATAATCGCGAAGATCTTATGAAGAGTAAACGATCAAATCAAATCGTGCGGACTGTACACTTAGTAATGTTGGTCTTGGCCTTTTCCGTGGCAGGCTTTGCCCAAAAGGCGGGTAAACAGACGCCTCTGGACCTAGCCAGAATCCTTGTTAGGGAGCTACAGCCGGAAAACACCAGCTATCAACATAAACAGGGTTACATCAAATGGAAGGGCGAGGATGGTGCGGATGTATATGAGAGCCGCGTCGATTGCAGCGGTCTGCTTAATAATCTGCTTGAACGTTCGTATGGTTTGACGGCGGACGATTTTAAGAATTGGTTAGGAAAACGGCGACCCTACGCCGAGGATTATTACGAAGCGATATTTGGGCAGTCTAAATTTCGCTCTATAACGTCGATCGGAGATGTGCGGCCGGGCGACATAATTGCCATCCGGTATCCGCCAGGCACAAACGAAAACACGGGGCATATTATGATCATCGCCGAGGCTCCCATTTCGCGCAAATCATCGAAACCCGAGGTCGGCGGAACGGTCCAATGGGAAGTCAGCGTAATAGATTCGAGCGAATCAGGACATGGCAAAATCGATACCCGCCACAGGCCCGATGGAACGTTTGGCGACGGCGTTGGTCAGGGCGTTTTTCGTATCTATACTAAGCCAAATGGAGAGATAGTCGGGTATAGTTGGAGCACGTTCGCAAATTCCGATTATTACGATCTTGAAACCCGACACCTTGTTATCGGGCGTCTCAAGCCGCCCCTGAAATAGCTGTATGAAAATCGCTACGACCGTTTGTCTCATATTTGTGTTTGTGGCCAGCGTTTTTGCTCAGGTGGCAGCAAATGAGCGCCAGCAAATGATACGCGTAGATGCCAAGATCATTGCGTTGACGCATGTCCGCGTGATCAACGGCACCGGCGGGGCGGCTCAGGAAGATCAAACCGTGGTAATTGCCGATGGAAAGATCAAATCGGTCGCCCCGAGTGCATCCGCGACTGTTCCCGCCGACGCAAAGGTAATGGATCTTACGGGTTATTCGGTCCTGCCGGGACTTGTCGGGATGCACGATCATTTATTCTTCCCGGAGGGCGGCACGCCGGCTATCTATTCAGACATGGGGATCAGTTTTCCGAGGCTCTATCTCGCATTGGGAGTTACAACGATCCGCACGGCTGGACTCAAAACGGCATCGGGGCCGCTCGAGCCGTACTGAATCCATGGATGCTCAGCACGATGTCGCCTGACGCTCGAATCCGTTATCTTACCTCCCGATCGCGAATTTCGGCGACCTCGAACTACGCGGAGCTGGTGCGCAAATCGATGGATTTCGAACGCGCTTTTGTAAAAGCCGGCGGAATGCTTATTGCCGGGCTCGATCCGACCGGTAATGGCGGTGTCGTGGCCGGATTTGGCGATCAGCGTGAGGTTGAGCTGCTGGTCGAGGCAGGCTTTACGCCCCTCGAAGCTATAAAGATCGCGAGCCTCAACGGTGCCAAATTCCTCGGCGAGGACTCGCGGACCGGTTCGATAGCTGTCGGCAAACAGGCAGACCTGATGGTCGTCAAAGGCAATCCAGCCGCAAACATCAACGACATCGAAAATGTAGAAATAGTCTTCAAGGACGGGATAGGCTGGGACACGGAAAAATTGATCCAGTCGGTCCAGGGCCTGGTCGGGATAAGATAACAATTCAATTTTATCAATATCGAGCGGGTAAACCTGCTCAACGTCAAGCAGATAATGCGGCCGCAGGGTTTCAATACATTTTCGTTAAGTCGACGCCTGTGTAGTAGTGTTTAACGATCTCATCGTATTTAACACCCATTTTGGCCATTCCGTAGGCACCGTACTGGCACATGCCGACTCCGTGGCCCCAACCGCGGCCGGTAAAGGTATAGCTGGTGACGTTTGATCCAGAGTATCGTTTGTTGATAACAAACAACTGCTCATTGAGTCTGAGGGCCGAGCGTATTTTGCCGCCTTTTAGTGTTTTTACTCCGTTCGAACCGAGGATCTCCAACTCAATAGCCCGCCGGGAATATCCCTGTCTCTTAATGGTGACGTCATAGAGCGAACCAATACCGCGGACATACCGCGAAAGCCTCGATTGAACCGCTGCGGCGGATAGCGTAGTTGACCAATTTGTAAACGGCGACATATTTTCGGCTGACGTCGGAGCATCCGATGGCTTGACCGCAAGATAAGCGACCGCTCCCGAGGCGTCCGTTTGATACAGTACTTCCTCCCCGCCGATCAATGCCGCTTCGCGGACCGAGAGATATTCGCTCCCGAATTGCCGGAACAGGAACACGTCGGGCCGAACGATCAGCGTTCGGTCAGACTTACCCGATTTCAAAACGAGACGCCCGTCTACGGACGACTTCGCCGTGCCGGTCAGCATTGCTGGCATCCACTTCTTTTTCTCGTAGATCTGCCTTATCAGCCTTATCAGCTTTGCCCTGGTAAACGGCTTGTTCGGCTTCAGCGTCAGGTCCGGGTGGATCGTAAAGTAACCGTCCCGCAAGAGTATCGCTACATCCGCCCGGTGCTCCCTCGGGACTTCAGCAGCGTCGTCGAAGGCGAGTTGATAATCCACGTCCGAATCGGTCATCAGCGTATCGGCAGTTCCCGGTGGGTATAGGATCTTTGCGAGGATCGACGCTAACTGCGGCGGTTTACCCGCATCCTTGGTCAGTGTACCGAATGTCTTCCCAAATTTAGCAGCGAGCTGATTGACCCAGCTCGTCAGTTCGGCGGTGGGCGGAGCTTCGTCGAACCAGTCGTCCGTCATCTGTTCGTCCCCGATCCGAAACCCGCTGACAGACAACACGGCTGCAAACCGGGCAAGCTCGGCGTTTGACTCGTCACGGAGCTTGGCCGGACGACGGGTCGTTTTGATCAGAAACGGGTCGAACTGCCGGTGTCCCTCGATCGAACATTCGACGCCCTTCAAGTACGGTTCGCCCTTGTCAAAAATATTGCCGCCATCCTCGGTGCGTCCGCCGCAAGTCGAGGTAAAGTACGCCATTATCGGCTTGCCCTGATAGGTCGCGACGATGCCGCGGGTTTGGTTAACAGCGGCCGTTCCCATTTGAGTTTCGATCGAAACGCCTTTGTAAACCTGCGAGTAGATCGTCGGTACCATGTCGAAACCCTGTTTACCGAACGTTCCGATATTTGCGATCGCGTAGGTTCGTGCGGCCACGGCCTGTGCTTTTTGAGCTTCGATCTGCGGCAGCCCGAGTTCGCTCGGGACAACGCCGAGCAAATAATCTTCGAGCGGAACGACATTGACGACCGTCAGGCTACCGCGTGAATTGACGAATACTTCGAGCTTGCCCCGATATGCCTTACCGTTCAATCTAACCGGATTTACCCGGTCGTTAAGCGAACCGAACGCAACCGGCTTGAGCGATGAATACTTTGCGGGTTCGCTCGGGCCGTTAACTATAACCTCGCGCAGGTTCGGGTCAATGACCTCAGGCCCGATGAGTTTAGAGTTTCCGGTTTGCTTGACCAGGCTCCGAACCTCCGAGGAGCCGCCGCTCCTGAGCTGTTGCGACAAAGCGATCGCGTCGTTCGACGGTACGATCTTCTTTTCGGTCACAAGGACCGCATCTTCAAAGCCTTTTTCCACCAACTTTGCCTTCAATTGATCCGCTTCGTCGGTTGATCCGCTTACTTTTCCAACCCAAACCTTCCAGGTGTTCGAAGCCGGATCGAGACTAACCAAAGCGGTTTCACCCGTTGCATCACGTATGTCCTTTGCCAGACTGTCGGCGTCTGGTCTCGTTGGCAGATTCTGGAATTCGATCCGAAAATTGTCGATCTCAGGCGGATGATATGATCTGGCGGAAACCGTAACACGCGTCGTCGAAAGGAGTTTTGATGCCTCGTCCATACTGGTCGCAACGAGGGACGAATCAGCTGTCGTGATCGACACTGAACCCGAATTTGTCGAAAGGCCAATGCGGATGAACGGCTCACTCGCCAGTCGGAAATATTCGACATCTCCGTCAGCAAACGCTCTCGAAAATGCTGCAAAAACTAAAGTGGTTATGAATAAGATACTGCGTAAATTCATAGTTCGATGATACCAGAAAGGACCAAGTGGCTTCGATCAATTTTCCAGAGCATTAAATATGAATGGAAACGTTCCCCACGACTGGCCGCGGTGTTGCGGCCGAAACGCGAATAATACGATCTTGCCCTTTCCGTAGGCGGTCTCGGCCAATGCTGTCTTGCCGTTTAGGTATTTTTCTCCTAACATCCAGCCCGACATGAGAGCATCTTTTGCGGCATATTTTGCAATCGATCTGACCTTTTGATTGTCAGTCACCTCAAAGGCGGAACTGCTCGTAAAATACGCCGGGATCTCAGAACCGAAGCCATGTGCCAGCGGATCTCTGGTGTCGACATCGAGTTTGACGACCGAGCCAGGATTGTAGAATTCGTTACGGCGGATGCCCGCAAGGGCATTTTTCATCGGAAGGCCAAATCGTTTAATAATCATTTCGCAGGACGCGTCAAAACAGATCAGCTTGCCGCCGTTCTCGACAAAGTTCTTGAGGTTTTCTATTCCGGCCTCGGTCATGCCACCGGCAAGTTCTGCGGGATAGCGATCCGCCGACAGGCCCCGGACCATGCTGTTCTCATTCTCCGATGCGAGGATGATCGCGTCCAGGTTTAGACTATTGGATCTGATATCGCTTTCCGAGACCGACCGGTACGGGATTTGGAAGGTGTCGAGCACAAACCGCGTCCATCCTTCGTCCATCGAGCCGCTATTACCTTTGTAAAGGCCTATTTTGGGGCTCGTCTTCAGCGGGTTCGGCTGTTTCGCAAATGCGGTGTTCGCCGGCGACAGGTTCATCACCGCCCGGGCTTGATTGATGTCCTTAACGGGCTTCAGCGCCGTCATCGCTTTGTCCATGTCCCTGATCTGCCAGACGGTTGCACAATCGACATCCATTTGTAGAGGCAGCGTCCACCCCGCGACGTCGTACGGAGCCTCCGCGTCGCCGTTCGGCAATCGCCGATCCGGATACACCTGTTTTTCAAAAAGACTCAGGACATTATTCTTCTGCGGCTGATTTACGAAGACGAGAAAGCTGCCGAGCGGCATTTCGTGAAAATCGGCCTGCTTCGGGTCCATTTTCACGTATAGCTCTTTGGTCATCTGATAAACTTCCATGCCTTGAGCCATAAGAATTTCGAGAAATCGCGACACGGTCTCGGCGTTTGGCTGTCCCGCGGCCACAATGAATGCCTGCGGATCGCTCTGCTCCGGCTTAAGATTGGCCTTGCCGAATTCATAGAAATTCCTTAGGTAACGCGGGCGGAATTTCGCCGCCATTTGCAGCAACGCCCGTGACGCGGTCATTTCGATCTCATTGATATTCGATGGCCGCCACAGGCCGCCTTTCCAAGGGTCGGGATAATTCGTTGCGGTTTCAAGCAAGTTCCCGAGGCCGCGCGTGTTCCTGTTTCTCGCTAGATCTTCCGGTTTTACCGTGACCGGGGTCATAAGGCTTGCACTCGCGGCCTCGGACAAGATGCCGATCGAATTGTGGAAGTAAGGGGCGGTACGGAACCCACCATTCCACCAGGTATCGTAGGTCGAATTGGTCGCGATTCCCTCGATGTTCTTCGCCTGCAGGTCCGATGCCATCTTGTAACCGACAAGACCGACCTCGCGAATGATCGCCGGCGGAATTCGCGGATTAACAGGGTCAAAGAAAGGTGGCAGGATAAACCGCGAGGCGTTGGATCCCTGCTGGTGAACGTCATAGACCAGCTGCGGAAACAATTGCTGCCAGAAAAGCTTCGTGATCGCCTGCGTCTCGACGAGGTTGAGCATGAACCAGTCGCGATTGTCGTCGTGCCCGGCGTAATGGTGGTAAAGCTCCGGCGGCGACGTACCCTCCGATTTGGTGCCGAGCGTCTTCTTGTACCAATCGGCCACGATCTGGACGCCGTCCGGATTTGACGACGGAATAAGCAGCAGGATCGTGTTATCCAGTATCTCGGTCGTGTCAGGATCGTTTGCCGATGCAAGCTCGTAAGCAAGGTTCATCGACATTTGCGAGGCCACTATCTCGGTCGAGTGGATCGAGCATGCGATCGAAACGATCGTTTTGCCGTTCTTGATCAGATCTGCAAGCTCAGCATCGCTCTTTACAAGCCGCGGGTCGGCGAGTTTTGCGCTTATCGCACGGTATTTGTCGAGATTCTTGATGTTCTTCGCGGATGAAATGAACGCGACTATTAGCGGATTGCCGTTCGTGGTCTTGCCGACCTCCTTGACCAGCACTCGCGGGCTCCCCTTGTCGAGTTTGGCAAAATAGTCGGTTATCTGATGCCAATCCGCTATAGTTTTGTCATCTGTCGGCGTGAAACCGAGCACGGAGTTCGGGCTCGGAACCTGCGCGACAATCGCAAATGAAAGAAGTAATATTAATCCGCTCAGTCGCAGGGTTGCAGAGAAAGACACCGAAAAATGCCGACGGCAACTTGAATGTCCGCCACCGAAACTGAAAATACTCATAATAGTTTTCCCTCAGAGTCTCCGGCTCCCGTGGGTAGCCGAGCTGAGGCGATCGCTGAAAATAAAAAGCTGACGTTTCCCGTCAAGCAGTCTAGCAAATCGTGGTTCGCCGGAAAACTTCGCTACTGGTGGTGTTGGACGGTTGCGTCCGTGCTGCTGCTAATGGTTGGCACCCCGGCCCTGATATTTCTGGGAATAATAAATCGCAGAATTTGGCTTTACCCGCTTGCTCAGTGGGGAGCAAAAACCTGGCTTCGTGCGTGCGGCGCAACCGTCAAAATAACGGGCGGAGAAAATCTGGATCCCAACCGATCATATGTTTTCGCGTCGAACCACCGCTCATACCTCGACACCGCAACGCTCTTTTTCTATGCGGGCCGAAAGATGGGGCTCGTCGCCAAGAAAGAATTACTCAAGGTCCCGGTGCTCGGCCAGGGCATGAGTTTTGTAAATATTATCGCCATTGACCGCTCAAACCCCGAGCGGGCCCTCTTCTCAATGGAAAAAGCGAGACAGGTAATGCAGGATGGCTATTCGTTCGGCGTGTTTGTCGAAGGTACGCGCGGAATGCCGGGCGAACTGCTTCCGTTCAAAAAGGGGGCATTTCATCTGGCTCTACAAATGAACGCCCCAGTCGTTCCCGTCGCGATAAAGAACACTGATCGTATGATGGGTAAAAAAACCGGCGTAGCCTATGCCGGTGAGATAGAAATGGTAATGCTGCCGCCGATAGAAACGGCCGGACTTAACGAACAGACCGACCTGATGTTTCTCCTTAAAGAAACACGTTCCGCGATCGCGAACGAATTGTCGCCAAAAAGCGAAGATCGGAAAACATGATTTGTTTTCCGATCTTCGCTGATCATTCAAATTTTTCCTTTTAACTTATTCCTCTTCCGGTTTCTTTGGTGTCGGGCTCGGCGTCGGTTTAGGATCGGCGACATCGTCGAGGATCCTGACGTCACTGCGGCCAACCTTGTATTCCGTATACTTGACGCGCATTTTGAGCCTCACAACCTGTCCGCTATCAAAAACGAGCGTGTCGTCCGACCTGGCATCCGTGGGAAACCAGTATTTCCCGTCGATCTGCTCCCGGGTAGTTTCGACGATCGGATATTTATTTTGTTTTGTCTCGGGCACCGCTTTTCCCTTGGATTTGAGGATCATTAGAGATTGGGTGTCGATCCAAATGCGGCCCGTAAAAAGTCGCAGTTTTGATTTCTTGGGATCCGGAATGGTTTTGGGCGTAACGTCAAAAACATACAGGTCGAAATCGTCGATGTGTTCAATTCCGAGATAGGAGAAGTTATATTCGGGAATATATTGTGGTTCCAGTGCGAACGGGTTGACGCCGCCGAGATCTTCGAGATCCTCGGGAGTGATCTGGAGGTCGATCAATGTCGAGATCGGATTAAAGATCACTTTTTCAAACCGTCCACCGTCCGAATTAAAGGTCATAAACGAGTCGCGACGGTACGTTCCAGTGATCTGTCCTCCCATTCCGACCGTGCTGACGGCCGCCTTACGGGTAAAAACATAATCTTTCAGAGCTTCGCGAAAGCTGCCTTCATTCTCGGAAACCTTTTTTATGATCCGCGCTATCTCCGCCTGAGGAAGGTCCTTTTTGACAAGGGTTGATTCCTGCGAATATGTCGCGACGGTCGCTAAACCGAGTATCATCACCAAAAACAAAACGATTCTTCCCATTATTCTCCCCGCGTGAATTGAGCTAGTTGATAGATGCGGCGCGCCGCAATTTGGTTTACAAGCTTATCGGCCCCTGGCTATCAACAAGAGAACCTAACTTAGCAAAGAAACCCAGGAAATCGAAATCGGGCCAATTGTCACCGCGGCCTTGAAAGCGGCCCTGTTCTGTAAGAATATACCTCTACAAAGATGAAAGCTGCTGTATACGAGGAATTTCGCGCTCCCCTGACTGTCCAAAATGTCTCCGATCCGGCTCCGAGCCTTACTGGTGTCGTTCTTCGAGTCAAAGCATGCGGCATATGCCGCAGCGATTGGCATGGATGGATGGGAAACGATCCTGACATTAGACTGCCTCATGTGCCGGGGCATGAATTGGCAGGCGAGATCGTGGAGGTCGGATCTGAGGTTTCAAAATTTAGATCTGGTGATCGCGTGACGCTACCCTTTGTCTGCGGCTGCGGAAATTGTGAGCAGTGCATTTCGGGAAACCAGCAGGTTTGCGACCATCAGTTCCAGCCCGGATTTACTGCGTGGGGCGGATTCGCCGAATACGTCGCGATCGAATATGCCGACGCTAATCTCGTCCATCTTCCTGATGAGATCGATTTCGTCACCGCTGCCTCGCTCGGCTGCCGCTTTGCCACGTCCTACCGGGCCGTAGTCGATCAGGGCAAGATTGCCAGCGGGCAATGGGTCGCGGTATACGGATGCGGCGGCGTCGGCCTCTCCGCGATCATGATCGCGGTGGCATTTGGTGCGAGGGTCGTCGCTATCGATATAGACAGGGATAAACTCGAGTTTGCCAAGACGATCGGAGCCGAAAACGTCGTGAATTCCAAACACTCAGATCCCGTTGCTGCCATTCTCGATCTAACCGGCGGCGGCGCACACATCTCCGTCGACGCGCTCGGACACCCCGAAATTCTATTCAACTCAGTCTCATCCTTGCGAAAACGCGGCAAGCACATCCAGGTCGGCATCATGGAATCCGGAAAGCATCACGCCGCCGTCCCAATCGACAAGATCATCGGCCGCGAACTAGAGATCCTCGGCAGCCACGGCATGCAGGCCCATCGCTACCCGGAAATGCTCGATATGATCCGCACCGGCAAACTCTATCCGCAGAAGCTTGTTGGCAAGGCTGTCTCGCTCGTGGACGCTCCAGACGAGTTGATAAATATGAGCAATTTCAGGGGAACAGGTGTTTCTGTGATTACGGCCTTTTGAGAATAACGACCAAAGCGACGCTCATTCCATGTCGCGAAAGCTCTCTCCGCCAGCAGTATTTCTTCTGCCTATTAGACAAATGCCTACTGCCGTTCATTTAGAATTCACACGGATTCAATCGTAAATTCACCTCAATGACACTTCGATTTAACAATCGACCAATAAGCTGAAGTTTGATCAATTTTCGTTGGTAGCCTGTTCGTTTATCTGAACGACTCTGTGCTTTTTGCGGGTGCAGGTTCGTCCGTTAGCCGGTCGAACGTCGTCTGCTCGTTAAACGATCATTTTAATTAAATTCAGTAAAAGGAGAACTATGAATTATTTGAATAACGGATCTTTGAAACTCGCATCACTGCTCGCTCTGCTGTTGACGCTTGGCATTTCCGCATCGCTCAATGCACAGACGCCGCCCACGGTGCGCATCGTGCTGCCGGAGCGGTTCCGCGTATTGACGGGCCAGTATTTTGATCTTCGTGTTGAGGCCGAGGGTCTTTCAAGCCCGACCGCTCGAGTCGAATTATCCATCTCTGGCCAGAACGAAGAAGAGCTCATGTACAACGGGCAGCTTGAGGTAAGCAATAATAATGACGCGAATCCGGCAACCTTGGACCGGGCATGGACATATCGTAAGGTACTCTTTGGAACTCCGGGCATTAAGACCATTTTCGCCACGATAATTGACGGACGCAGGATCTATGGCGTAGGGACGCAGGTCAGCGTTCAGCAGTTCAATCTGCAGGCGCAGAAGAACATAGTTCTTTTCCTTGGCGATGCGATGGGAACGGCCTATCGCGATGCCAGCCGTATTGTTCAACAGAGCACTGCGGGACGGTTTCGCGAAGGCTGGTTTGACGAGCTTCAGCAGATGGACAAAATGCCGGTTACAGGAATGAGCATGACCTATTCGCTCGACAATATCGTCCCGGACTCTGCAAATACGGGTTCGGCCTGGACGACCGGAAACAAAACTATCAACGGTGCACTCAACGTCTTTCCCGATAACAACGACTTCAAATACAGTTCGGCGAACCTTCAGGCAACCAAGCAGTTCGCTCTGGACAATCCGCGTGTGGAGACTCTATGGCAATACCTGAAGCGCCGCTACAACTACAAGACGGGTATTGTGACGACCTCGGATGTAACCGATGCTACTCCCGCCGCAGAGGGTGCACATACCATCACCCGCAACCTGTTAAAGGACGTTGCCCGCCAGTACGTTGACGGTACGGTAAATCCGGGTAACCAGTTCGACGTCATCCTCGGCGGCGGTATCGAACAGTTTAACGCAAGAACCGCTGCAAATAGTGGCGACACCCGCAATCTGATAGCCGAATTGCAAGGCTCAGGCTATACATTTGTTGCCAACCGGACGGAGCTTAATGCGATAAACAACAATGTTGCCCCGGGCAAGCTGCTTGGCCTTTTCCGCAACACGCACATGAATGTTGCGTACGACAAACTCAATCTCAACCGACCGATGGACGAGCCCGCTCCGGATTTCAACGGATTTTCGAATCAGCCGTTTCTCGACGAGATGACCGACAAAGCGATCGCCGTTCTCTCGAAAGATAATGGCCCGTTCATCTTGATGGTCGAGGGAGCATCGATCGACAAACAGTCGCACCCAAACTACGCGGCAGGCCAGATCTGGGACAATATCGAATTTGACAAGGCGGTTGGCGTCGGCCGAGCCTTCCTCAATAGAAATCAGCAGACCCGTAGTAACACGCTCGTCCTATGCACCGCCGACCATGATCAGTCCCTGAGTATCATCGGCGCGGTCGATACGCAGGTCCCAGGTGCGATCCAGACCGTCATTTCTACACTGCCCTATTCAAACGGAAACCGTCCGGGTGCCACACAGGGCTCTGGGAACCGGGTCGGTGAAACTTCCGGATTCCCGAACTATGAAGACGCAAACGGCGATAAATATCCGGAAAACACCAATCGTATCCGGATAAAAGTTGGTTATAGAACTGGCGACCACACCGGATCGTCGGTTCCGGTGACGGCCGAGGGTACAGGAGCACTGCTGTTCTATGGATATTACGATCAGACTGATCTCTTCTTCAAAATGGCAAAGGTCCTGACGATCAACACGGCTCCGCTCGATAAGGCCCTAATGACGAAATCGGATCTTGACATACCGTACTTCTCGCCGGCCTTTCAGCTTCGTTTGGAGACTGGAAAGGGTAAAATGCAGATGCTTAAGAATGCGCCGCTCGTCAGCCCGCGTATCCTAAAAGAAGGTGAGACCTACGGCGGTGACGACGAAGATAATGATCATTAATTTTGCCTTTAATTGATGGTTTGCCGACGGCCCGAAACTCTCGGGCCGTCTTTTTTCGTCAGCGAGTACGGTAATTTGGAGTGCAAGCTTTAGATTGTATCCGCCTAGGGCTAGAAAACAATCTAACGCCTGCACTCGAACACTTGCTGAATGAACGTTCATTCAGTTATAATTTTAGTCGTTGATCCTTTGGAAAAGAAAGAGGTAAAAGAGATATGAGTAACACGGGTGAAGCCGCGGTTATGGAAGACACGAAACCGAATAACATCGCTAAGCAAATGACTATCGCGAAAGCCGCGGTTTTGGGTGCGGGGACAATGGGAGCGGGCATTGCCGCACATCTGGCGAATGCCGGGATACCGACATTGTTGCTGGATATCGCGCCGTCGGAGTTGACGGCGGCCGAGCAGGCAAAGGGCCTGACGCTCGAGTCGCCAGCGGTGCGAAATCGTATCGTCAATTCGCTGTTCGAGGCGGCTAAGAAATTAAAGCCTGCTCCGTTCATGCTCGGCGATAACGCCAGGCTCATCACGACTGGTAATTTCAGCGACGATCTCGTCAAACTCAAAGAGTGCGATTTTGTGATCGAGGCCGTTGTCGAAAATCTCGATATCAAGCACAAACTTTTTGCCGAGGTCGAAAAGCATCGCAAGCCGGGAGCCGTGATCGCGTCGAATACGAGCGGTATACCGATCGACTCGATCGCTGAACCTTTTTCGGACGAATTTAAACAGCATTTTGTCGGAATACACTTTTTCAATCCGCCGCGTTATATGAAGCTGGTCGAGGTCATTCCGGGCTCGAAAACGAGTGGAGAGATCGCCTGTGCTGTCAGTGGATTTCTTGATCGGCGGCTCGGCAAAGGCGTCGTTCCGGCCAAGGACCGGCCAAATTTTATCGCCAACCGCATCGGTGTTTTCGGAATGATGGCGACTATCCACGAGATGATCGCGATGGGTTTTACACCGACCGAGGTAGACCAGATGACCGGCAAGGCGATCGGCCACGCATCATCGGCGACGTTCAGAACCTCAGACCTCGTCGGTCTCGACGTGACGGCACACGTTACGAATAACCTCTATCCGGCAGTACCGGACGACGAAGATCGCGACGTTTTTCAGCTTCCTGCATTGATCCAGACCTTACTCGACAAAAAATTACTCGGCGACAAGACAAAGGGCGGTTTCTTCAAGAAATCGAACGATGCCGAGGGCAAACGGATCATTCTCGAACTCGATCTCGCAACCTTTGAGTACAAACCGCAGGTCAAGACAAAATTCGCTTCGCTTGATGCCGCTAAGGCGGTCGAGGACAAAGCGAAGCGTGTAAAAACGCTCGTGTGGGGTGACGACCGCGTCGGAGAATTTCTATGGAAGACCTCTTCGCGTGTCTCGCGTTATGCCGCAAACCGTATCCCTGAGATAGCCTATACAATCGTTGAGATCGACAACGCTATCAAGTGGGGCTTTGGCTGGGAGATCGGCGTTTTTGAAGCCTGGGACGCGATCGGCGTTGTCAAATCAGTCGAGCGAATGCGAAAAGAAGGCCAGGCGATTCCGGCGAACGTCGAGAAGATGCTTGCGTCGGGCGCCACCACTTTTTACAAGAACGAGGGCGGAAATCACTCGTTCTACGACCTCGTCGCAGGTGAATATAAACGGGTGCCTGCACGGCCGGGCGTTCTTGTGCTCAAGGACGTCAAAGAACGCACGGGAGTGATCAAATCGAATCCCGGAGCTTCGCTGATCGACATCGGCGATGGTGTCGCGTGTCTCGAGTTTCACTCAAAGATGAACTCGATCGGCGGCGACACCGTTTCGATGATGAACTTTGCCATTGACGAGGTTGAGAAGAATTTTAAAGGCCTTGTCGTCGGCAACCAGGGCGGCAATTTCTCTGCCGGTGCCAACATTATGATGCTACTGCTCGCTGCTCAGGAAGAGGAGTGGGACGACATCAATATGATGGTCTCGGCTCTTCAGCGAGCAGTAATGCGGCTGCGATATTCGGCTAAACCGGTAGTCACGGCGCCGTACGGCCGGACGCTCGGCGGAGGCTGCGAGATCTCAATGCACGGTGACAAGACGCGTGCGGCGGCGGAGACATACATGGGCCAGGTCGAGGTCGGCGTGGGGCTCATCCCGGCCGGCTGCGGCACCAAGGAAATGACGATGCGTGCGATGGACGCCGCCGCCAAGGCACCCGACGCTGATCCGCTGGCGTTCCTGAAAAAGACATTCGAATTGCTCGGTATGGGCAAGGTCGCGACCTCGGCCCAAGAGGCTCGTTCGTGGGGACTGCTCCGTGATTCCGATGCGATCTCGATGAATGGCGACCGTCTGATACAGGATGCGAAGCAAGAGGTGCTCAATCTCGACGCGGCCGGATACGTTCAACCGGTCGAACGGACCGATATAACGGTTCTCGGCGAATCGGCCGAGTCGGCGATGAAACTCGCACTGCACATGATGAAACAAGGCGGGTTTATCTCCGACCACGACGCACTGATCGGCAAAAAACTCGCTCACGTTATGGCCGGAGGAACGATCAACCACAAAACGCAGGTTTCCGAGCGTTACCTGATCGACCTCGAACGCGAGGCATTTGTTAGCTTGTGCGGCGAGCGAAAAACCCAGGAGCGTATCGCGGCCATGTTGAAGACGGGCAAGCCTCTGAGGAATTAGATCTCTCTGCGTCTCTGCCCCTCTTCGGGAAAGATTTCTCCCGCAAAGCCGCAGAGTTGCAAAGAAGAAAGTTAGGAGTGAATAGTCGAGAAAAAGATGGAACGATGCAGCTGGGCGAAGAACGATCTGAATATCTCGTACCACGACGCGGAGTGGGGCGTGCCGCTGCATGATGACCGCGGGTTGTTCGAATTTTTAATACTCGAGGGTGCCCAGGCCGGGCTGAGCTGGGACACTATCCTCAGAAAGCGCGAAGCGTATCGCGAGGCGTTTGATAATTTCGACCCGGCAAGAGTCTCGAAATACACCGATTCGAAATGTGCAAAGTTGCTCCTAAACGAGGGAATTATTCGCAACCGCCTAAAGGTTGCTTCGGCAGTCAGCAACGCAAAAGCATTCGTCGCCGTCCAGAAGGAGTTTGGTTCGTTCGATACGTACATTTGGGGATTTGTCGGCGGCAAACCTCTGGTGAACAAGTTGAAAGGCCACGGCGATGTTCCGGCAAAAACCGACATCTCCGACGCGATCAGCAAAGACCTTAAGAAACGCGGGTTCAACTTTGTCGGATCGACCATAATGTACGCCTTTATGCAGGCGACCGGAATGGTTAACGATCATTTGGTGACATGCTTTCGTTATAGCGAGGTCGGGCGTGCGTCAGTTAAATGATTGACCGTATGTGCATGTATGTGCTATCCTTGCAACAGGCTGATTGTATTGTCAGCGCGATATTTGAAATAGAGGGATTCATAAAAAATGCCGCGAGGCCATGGGCAGCTATTTTTGCGCAAACCTCGGCGAACGGGGACGTTTTGTCGTCGTAACCATACTGCGTGCAGCGTTTAAAGCGTTCGAGACGGCCCCCGAACGCCACGTGAACGCCGCGAACGCTCGAACGCAGTAGTCGGGCCTGTAACTCTAGAAATACAATAACTTACGGCAATGTCAACCAGGTTTGCGTGTAACAGTTTGTAATACAGTCGCGAATTCTAATGGAATATCCGGTAACGCCAGCAATCAGGTTTTTGAGAGAGAAAAAGGTGGAGTTTGTACCACACCTTTACGATTATGTCGAAAAAGGCGGCACCGGAGAGTCGGCAAAACAGTTGGATGTGGACGAACACGCGGTCGTCAAGACTTTGATCTTTGAAACGAATGAAAAGAGCCTGCTTATCGTTCTGATGCACGGTGATCGATCGGTTTCGACGAAGAACCTGGCACGACACATCGTCGTCAAATCGGTCGAGCCGGCATCGCCCGAAAGAGCGACAAAGTCGACCGGATACCAGTTCGGCGGTACCTCGCCATTCGGAATGCGAACAGCTCTGCCGATTTACATTGAGAAAACGATATTCGATCTTGACCGGATCTACATTAATGGCGGCAAGCGAGGGTTTTTGGTGGAAATTACACCGGACGTTTTGAGAGACATTTTGAAAATCGAGGAAGTGGAGGTCGGGATCGAGGGTTGAGCATGGCGAATTGGAGAGACTTTGCGATCAATGGGAGATATGGGGAGGCAGAAGCAGAAATGCTCGCCGAGACGGATCGAGGCGAAGGTTATTTTCCGCTTAATGAAACCCGTGCGGCATTTTATGAAAATTGGGGCGACACTTTGAGTGATGTGTCGGATGCCAAAGCGAAATACAAACTCGCAGAGCTTAACTGGCGCCAATGGGCATCATGCTCGACCAGCGGCGGTGAGGGAACGGCAAGAATGACCGAAGTTGATCGGGTCCAGAAGAAGTTGGAGACACTAAATGCTGATCGATGAATTTTTGCCAGAATACGATTTTGTCGAAACGCATAGCATCGCGATCGACGCGAGTCCAACGGACGTTTACGCGACTGCGAATGAGGTGGATTTTAGCGAATCGTTTATTGTCAGATGGCTGCTCCGGCTGCGGGGAATGTCGGGTGAGGCGGTGAGTCTTAAAAACTTGGAATATTCGAGGTTTAAGATCCTGGGCCAGGTATTGAACAAGGAACTGCTGATCGGCCTAGCAGGCAAATATTGGACGCCGTGGGGCGATATGCAAAAGGTCGATGCGTCGAACTTTCGTGAGTTTGAAAGAGCAGGCTACGCCAAAGCAGTTTGGAATTTTTCGCTCGACGGTTCGGCAAAAGAAACACGTCTGACGTCCGAAACGCGGATCAGATGCCTCGACGACGGCAGCCGCCGCAGTTTTGGATTTTACTGGACATTCATCCAGCCGTTCAGCGGATTGATAAGAATGGAGATGTTGAGGACGATCAAGCGAAAGGCAGAAATCAGGAATTGACCACAAAATACACGAAAGGCACAACAGAGAATTTATTTCGTGTATTTAGTACGTTTCGTCGGGGAAATAAAATTATGAAAGAAGCAGTAATAGTATCGGCCGTGCGAACGGCTGTGGGAAAGGCACCGAAAGGGACGCTTAAAAATACTCGACCGGACGATCTCGGGGCCGCGGCGATCAAGGAAGCGGTTGGTCGCGTTCCGGGGCTTGATCCTTCGCAGGTCGAGGATGTCATTATGGGCTGTGCGTTTCCCGAGGCCGAGCAGGGGATGAACGTCGCACGGACTGCGATGATCGCTGCGGGTTTGCCCGTTGAAACCTCGGCGATGACTGTCAACCGGTATTGTTCGTCGGGTCTGCAGACCATCGCTCTCGCGGCTGACCGAATTGCCACGGGCGGTGCTGACGTGATCGTCGCGGGCGGGCTTGAGACTATGTCGTTGATACCGATGGGCGGAAACGTTTTCCGGCCAAACCCGGCGATCGTTGACGCTTATCCTGACTATTATCTAAACATGGGCCTCACGGCTGAGAATCTTGCGAAAAAATACGAGATCACCCGCGAGCAAGCGGACGAGTTCTCCTACAATTCGCATCGAAAGGCACTTGCTGCCATCGCGGATGGTAAATTCAAGGATGAAATAGTTCCGATGAATGTCTTTGTCGACGAGTTTGACGAAAAGGGCCGAGTTCGACGCAAAGAGGTAGTCTTCGCTCAGGACGAAGGCCCTCGTGCCGACACTTCGGTCGAAGGCCTGGCAAAATTGCGAGCCGTGTTTCATGTCAACGGCACGGTCACGGCGGGAAATTCGTCGCAGATGTCTGACGGCGCCGCCGCTGCGGTCGTGATGTCGATGGACAAGGCAAACGAGCTTGGAGTCAAGCCGCTCGCACGTTTCGTCTCGTTCGCGACCGCCGGCTGTCTGCCTGAGGAGATGGGGATCGGGCCAGTCTACGCGATTCCGAAGGCGTTAAAAATGGCCGGCCTGACACTCGATCAGATCGACGTCATCGAGCTAAACGAAGCCTTCGCCGCACAGGGCCTGTCCGTCATGAAGGTCCTCGAAATGGATCCGTCAAAGGTCAACGTCAACGGCGGAGCGGTCGCGCTCGGCCATCCGCTCGGCTGCACCGGAGCAAAATTGACGGCGACGGTATTGCAGGAACTGAAACGCACCGGCAAACGCTACGGGATGGTCACCATGTGCGTCGGCGGCGGCATGGGAGCGGCTGGAATATTTGAAAGATTGGACTAGGAGTCAACCACATAGAAACATAGAACACATAGAAAGAGAGAAAAAACTCTGAAAATTGCCTATGTGTCCTATGTTCCTATGTGGTTCAGAAAAGGAGCAAGCAAATGGAAGCACAAATGGAAAAAGAATATATGAAAGGCGGTGAGTTTTTGATCGCCGATTCGTCGTCGGCTGAGATATTTACGCCCGAGGATTTTACTGATGAGCACCGGATGATCGGCGACACGTGCCGTGAATATATTGACAACGAAGTCGTCCCAAATCTCGAAGCGCTCGAAGGCCATGCGTGGGAAGTGGCGCGTGATCTTTTGAAAAAGGCCGGCGAGCTCGGCTTGCTCGGTGCTAATATTCCCGAGGAGTACGGCGGCATGGCTTTGGATCAGACTTCGGGCGTGATCATCGCCGAAATGGTCGGCCGCGGCAGCGGTTTCGGCTCGACCTACGGTGCCCAGACATCAATCGGCCTTCTTCCGATACTCTATTGGGGCTCCGAAGAACTTAAGCAAGAATGGATCCCGAAGATCATCTCCGGCGAGGCCGTCTCGGCCTACTGCCTGACCGAGTCGAGCTCCGGCTCGGACGCCCTTGGCGCAAAATGCGTCGCGAAATTGAGCGATGACGGCCAACACTGGGTGCTGAACGGCGAAAAGATGTGGATCACGAACGGCGGATTCGCCGATGTTTACCTCGTCTTCGCCAAGGTTGACGGCGAAAAAGAAAAATTCTCATGCTTCCTCGTTCCGCGTTCGGAAACCTGCCGTCCCGGCGGCGAGGAGCACAAGCTCGGCATCAAATCGTCCTCGACGACCGCCGTCATTTTGTCCGACGCGAAAATACCTGTCGGCAACCTTATCGGCAATGTCGGCGACGGTGCCAAGATAGCCTTTAACGTGCTCAACGTGGGACGCTTTAAGCTCGGTGCGTCCGTTACGGGAGGAGCCAAGCTCGCCATTCATGAAGCTGTTCGTTACGCAAACGAGCGTCACCAGTTCAACAAGCCGATCTCCAGCTTTGGTGCGATCAAACACAAGCTCGCCGAGATGGCGATCCGCACATGGGTTTCCGAGTCGATCACCTATCGAACGGTCGGAATGATCGATCGTCTTATCGGCGATGGAGCCGATAGCGCGACAAAACTCCAATCCATCGAGGAATACGCCGTTGAATCCTCGATCAACAAGGTCGCCTGCTCCGAGAGCCTCGACTATGTTGTTGACGAAATGGTCCAGATCTATGGTGGGTATGGCTATTCGGCTGATTATCCGGCGGAAAGGGCGTATCGCGACTCACGTATCAATCGCATTTTCGAGGGCACCAACGAGATCAACCGCATGCTTATCCCCGGCCAACTCATGAAACGTGCGATGAAGGGCAAACTTGGAATCCTACAGGCGGCAAAGGCCCTGCAGGACGAAATACTCAATCCGCAGATGTCGTTCGATGAGGACACCAATCTACTCGCAGCCGAGACCAAGCTTGCCCAAAACGCCAAAAAGATCGCCCTGATGGTGCTGGGAACCGCGGCTCAGAAATACATGATGACTCTGGGCGAACAGCAGGAAGTGCTCGTCAACTGTGCCGACATCATAATGGACGCTTATCAGATGGAGACCGCGATATTGAGGGCGAGGAAATTCGCTGAGAAAAACGGCGAAGAAGCTGCCGGAAGATATGTCGATATGGCGGGCGTCTACTGTAATGATGCGATTCAACGCATCGACGCCAAGGCTCGGAACACCATTGCAGCGATCGCTGAAGGCGACGAAGGGCGAACGCTGCTGGTCGCTCTAAAACGCTTTACCAAGAACAATGCGCCGATCAACACGATATCTGCCCGGCAACGGATCGCTGACACGCTGATCGCGGCCAATACATACGTATTTTAGTGCGAACATTGTCCTGACAGGTAGATGGCAGAAAAAATGCCGTGACCCAAATTAGGGCCGCGGCACCTTCTTTACCTTTTTTGGCGATTCACATCTTACTGTCGATAGACGCGGTAGTAGCGATGTGTCTTCGGATTGAGCTTGTATGTGTATAGAGCACCGGCTCCGGCTCCGGCCAAGAGTCCGATACCGACGCCACGCCGTCCGCCGATCAGGCCGCCGACCAGAGCACCGGCTCCGGTACCGATCAGGATATTAGATAAGTGTCGGTGACGCCGGTAAAAACTTGGTTTCTTGTAGGACACTCGCCGCTGGCTTCCATTGTCGAAATACCGCGAACGGGTCTGGGCACTCACTGTCATTGCCGGCATCATAATGGCAAGCAACGAAAATAAGAAAAATGTGGTTACGTACTTCTTCAACATAATAATTTCCCCCTTATAGGTGTGATGTAAGTGTTCTTACGCCAATGTACCTCGCAAGCTATGTGCCAGAGAAACCAAAGTCATTTGTTTTGTTCACTTTACGAATCTTCGTACGGGTTTCACCCACCGATTTGTCATACGAAACCGGCCCTATTTCGACCGTTTGGTGCGAAAATAGGCCATTTTTTCAGGATCCAATTTTGTAAAAACTTATTGACACGTATAACCATTTGTCATAATCTTTTGATGTCTAGTAGAAATGCTAATACACACCAATACAATTAAGACCACTCAGCAAGCTTCGGCAATGCCGCATTCCGCCGAGACGTATCCGAATGTATTCATTAGCATTTTCGTCATTATTACCCCATTTGGATAATGGCCTTTTTACTGATTTAGGAGAAAAGGTCATTATCCGGCAACGGTAGTGGCCTTTCCTTTTTTTCCACATCGTATATGAGAGACGTCGTAGAGATCACCACGACAACGCCATCCGTTTCAGCGGTTGAGGAGGCTCCATCCACCATGCGTGGGGCCGAGATCCTGGTCCAGGGCCTGATCAAAAATGGCGTTGACACCATATTCGGGCTCCCGGGCGGAGCTGTACTTCATATCTACGACGCTATTTGGCGGTTCCGGGATGATATCACTCACTATCTGGTTCGCCATGAACAGGGAGCTGTCCATGCCGCCGGAGGTTACGCCCGTGCTTCCGGCCGGGTCGGCGTGGCGCTTGTCACATCGGGTCCAGGGGCAACCAATGCAGTAACAGGAATTGCTGATGCGTACATGGATTCGATCCCGCTTGTCGTGATCACCGGCCAGGTGCCGACGGCAGTGATCGGAACCGACGCTTTTCAGGAGGTCGATACATTTGGCATCACCCTGCCGATCGTAAAACACAGCTATCTCGTGCGGGATGTTTCGCATCTCGAAGCCGTTATCGACGAGGCCTTCCATATTGCGGCATCAGGAAAGCCCGGCCCGGTTGTGATCGACATTCCAAAGGACGTAACCGCTCAACTGTGCGAATTTCGGGGCGACCGGCCACCTATTTATGGCGATGAGACCTGGGAGCGATCGTTGGACATCGAGACTCTCGCCCTTGCGGTCGATAAGATCCTCAGCGCTAAAAAACCCGTTTTTTACGTAGGCGGCGGAGTCGTGACCAGCGGTGCAGCCGATGCACTGATGGCCGTTGTCGAGAAGCTCGGAGTGCCTGTCACGCCGACCCTAATGGGACTCGGCGGCTTTCCGACTGCCCATCCGCAATGTCTCGGAATGCTTGGTATGCACGGCACCTACACAGCAAATATGGCTGTCGCCGAAAGCGATCTGCTGATAGCCATCGGCGTTAGATTCGACGACCGTGTAACGGGCAAACTGGCCGAGTTTGCACCGAATGCGGAAGTTATCCATATCGACATCGACGCCTCAAATATAGGCAAAATTAGAAAGCCTCAATATCCCGTTGTTTCGGACGCCAACGTCGCTCTAAAGGCTATTCTGGTCCAACTCGAAACCATTCGGATCGAAGGCAAAGATCGCCTCGGCGATTGGTGGACAACTATCCGTGAGTGGCAAGCGGCCGTGCCGCTGTTTTGTGAATATTCGGACGACGTCATCAAGCCGCAGCAGGTTATCGAAACGCTGCATGAGGTCACGAATGGCGATGCGGTCATCGTAGCGGACGTCGGACAGCATCAGATGTGGGCCGCGCAGTTCTATCCGTTCAAACGTTCGCGCCAATGGATAAACAGCGGCGGGCTGGGCACGATGGGCTTTGGCTTACCGGCGGCAATGGGTGCTCAGATCGCTCTCCCCGGCCAGCAAGTTGTCGCGGTTGTCGGTGACGGCGGATTTCAGATGACGAACCAGGAGATCATCACCGCCATTCAATACAAAGTGCCACTTAAGGTTCTGATAATGAACAACGGTTATCTCGGCATGGTGCGGCAATGGCAGGAGATGTTCTATGACAGGGCATATTCGGAGGTCGATTTGTCGATCTCGCCCGATTTCGTAAAGCTGGCCGAGGCCTATGGAGCGCAGGGCTTGAGGGCGGCAAAACCACAAGAATTGAGGGCAGTGCTGGCCGAGGGCCTCGCATTCGACGGCGTCACGATCATGGATATCGTCGTGTCAAAAGAGGAGAATGTGTTTCCGATCGTCCCTGTCGGCGGTGCTTCGCGTAACATGATCCTCAAATAGAGATATGCGTCATACCATCTCGATAATTGTTGCAAATCAGCCGGGCGAGATGTCGCGGATCGTCGGCCTGTTTAGTGCTCGCGGTTTCAACATCGAAACGATCTCCGTCGGCAAGACGCTTGATCCGAATTGGTCAAAAGCAACGATCGTCACGACTGGCGACGAACGGACAGTCGAGCAGATCATAAAACAGTGTTCCAGGCTCGCCCGTGTCCGCGATGTCAAGGAAGTTACGAGCCTGCCCCATATCGAGCGAGAGATGGCTCTGATCAACGTTTCGGTACAGCCCGGCACTGAGCGGCAAGAGGTTATGAGCCTGGTGGAAATCTTTAGGGCCAAGGTCGTGGATATTTCGCATGACAAGATGATCCTCGAGGCCTCGGGCACCATGGAAAAGGTAGAAACCTTTATAGAGATGCTAAAGCCACTGGTCATCAACGAGATAACGCGGAGCGGTTGTGTTGCGATCAATCGCATTTCGCCGGTATCGACGGACGAGCAAGCCGACGCGGCAGGGGCCTAAGAGTGTTTTGAAACCGGCAAGTTGGGAAACGATCGAACTTAGTAGTTTATTAACAGCGAGGAATTTTTGAATGAAAGTCTTTTATGACAGCGATGCGGACCTTAACCTTTTGCGTGAAAAGCGAATAGCGGTGATCGGTTATGGTTCGCAGGGCCATGCTCACGCAAACAACCTGAAAGAATCGGGCTGCGACGTTATCGTTGGTCTGCACGCTGACAGTAAATCTTGGAAAAAAACCGAGGAAGCCGGGCTTGAAGTCACGTTTGTCCGCGAGGCGGCCGAAAAGGCCGACGTGATCATGATGGCCGTACCCGACGAACTTGCTCCAACGATCTACCGAAACGACATCGAGCCGGCCCTTACACCGGGCAAGTATCTTGCGTTCGCACATGGTTTCGGCATCCATTTCAAAAAGATCGAGCCGCCAGCGGGCGTCAATGTTTTCATGGTCGCCCCGAAAGGGCCGGGTCATTTGGTTAGGAGCGAGTATCTCCGCGGTCGTGGTGTGCCGTGTCTTATGGCGGTGTCTCAGGATGTTAGCGGCGACACGGACGCGATCGCTCTCGCCTATGCATCAGCCATCGGCGGTGGACGAGCCGGCGTGATCCCTACGACGTTTAAGGACGAGACCGAAACCGACCTTTTCGGTGAGCAAGCAGTTCTCTGCGGAGGCCTGACGGCGTTGATCAAAGCAGGTTTTGAAACGCTGACGGAAGCCGGCTATTCGCCGGAACTCGCATATTTCGAATGCCTCCACGAGATGAAGCTGATCGTCGACCTTATGTACGAAGGCGGTATCGGGAACATGCGTTACTCGATCTCGAACACGGCCGAATTCGGCGACCTGACCCGCGGCAGCCGGATCGTGACGGACACAACGAAAGCGGAAATGAAGAAAATTCTCGGCGAGATCCAAAGCGGTGAGTTTGCTGACGAATGGATGAGCGAATGCGATAACGGCAAGGAAAACTTCAAACGGCTCGAATCTGAAGGCGAAAAGCACCAGATCGAGGAAGTTGGTTCGAAACTGCGAGCGATGATGCCGTGGCTGTCGCAGGAAACGTTGGTAAACACTGCAAAAAACTAAGGGGAATTGGGGCAGATCATGAACTTTGTCGATCTAAACGCACTTGAAAATAATGAGGTTAACGCGTCGTATCTGAGAAAGATCGCGAACGGCGAATCTCTGACGATCGCTCGGGTCGAGGTCCGTCAGGGCGAGGTCACCCAACCGCATTCGCACGAGTCCGAAGAGGCGATCTTTGTACTCAGCGGAGCCTGGTGCGTCCACATGCCCGATGGCGATGTTATCCTTCGCAACGGTCAGATGCTCTTTATTCCACCGGGCGTGGAGCACTCGTCTGAAATTCTGGAAGATACCGTCGCGCTGGAAATATGTTCGAAGTCACGCCCCGACTGGATTTCTGGGTCCGACAAGGGCCTCCACGACAATCCGGCCCAATTCCTCTGGGGAGTCTAGTATGCCGCCCGCAGATACCAGCCTCAATACAAACAAACCAAAAACTCGAACTCAAACGACTATGTCTTTTCAGGATGTTAAGTGGATTTGGAAAAACGGCGAAGTTGTCCCGTGGGGCGACGCCACCGTCCATGTTTCTGCTCACGGACTACACTACGGCAGCGGCGTTTTTGAGGGAATCAGGTGTTATGAGACCGTAAACGGCCCTGCGGTTTTCCGCCTTCGCGAACATCTCGAGCGATTTCATGAGTCTGCTGCGGCCTACGATTTTGAGATACCATATTCCGTCGCCGAATTGACTGATGCGATCTGCGGCCTGATCGCGGTAAACGGCCTGTCGAGCTGTTACATCCGGCCGATCTGTTTTATGGGCAGTTCAAGTTTAGGCGTTCACCCGGCAAAATGCCCTAGGGAGGTTGCGATCATGGTGTGGCCGTGGGGAGCGTATCTTGGCAGCGAGGGCCTAGAAAAGGGGATTCGCGTGACCGTTTCGCCGTGGCGAAAGCTGCACTCAAGCATGATGCCGACCGCCGCCAAAGCGTGCGGGCAATATCTAAACTCGATCTTGGCTGTTCAGGATGCCTTTGCCAGGGGCTACGACGAGGCACTTCTTTTGGATAGGGACGGACGATTGGCCGAGGGCTCCGGCGAAAATATCTTTGTCATTCGCGATGGCGTCGTATTTACAAATCGAGCGTCAGATTCGATACTAATGGGCATCACCCGCGATGCGACGATCGAGATCGCACGCGAGTTAGGTTTCCCGCTTGAGACAAAACCGCTCGAACTAGATGATCTTCTCAGTGCCGACGAAGCCTTTTTCACCGGGACCGCCGCCGAGATCACGCCTATTCGCGAAGTTGATGGCAAGGAGATCGGTGGAGGCTCACGCGGGCCGGTAACCGCGAAGATCCAGACCGCATTTTTTGACGCCGTAAACGGGAGCGATCCACGATTCCTCAAATGGCTCCATCCCGTCGCACAAACCGTTGCGGCATAAATAACAGATGACCGAAGGAAAAATCACAAGCCCACGCAGTGAGATCGACGCGATCGACGATGAGATATTGCGGCTCCTGAACGAGCGAGCCGGTATCGCTTTACGTGTCGGTGCCGCCAAAACGAGTGCGGAGTCGTCCTTGTGTGATCCGAATCGTGAGCGAGAGGTTATTTCTCGGCTGCAGGGAGATAATCCAGGCCCACTGGACGGCCTGAGCATCGCCAATATATTCGAACGGATCATCGACGAATCGCTCAGTTTGCAGCAGAAAACCTATCAGCGAGACGCCGCGACGGCGGGCGATGGCCTTGCTGCGGTTACGACTCTGACCCAAAGTTCTCGCGTTGCGGTCCTCGGCGACCGCGGAACATTTAGCGAAAAGGCTGCACTAGCCGTACTCGGAGATGACTGCCAGACCGTTTCGTTTCCGACGTTCGAGGACCTTTTTTCGGCTATTGATGCTGGGAAGGCTGATTTCGTCCTAGCTCCCCTCGAAAACAGCTTGATCGGATCTGTACATCGCTGTGTCGACCTGCTGCTGGAGAGTTCATTAAACATAATCGCCGATATTTACCTGCCAGTTTCTCACTTTTTGATCGCATGTCCTGAGGCGACGATCGAAACAATACGATCGGTCGAATCGCATCCAGCGGCACTTGCCCAATGCCGGCGCTTTTTCGCGGCTCATCCCGATATCGAATCGATCCCTGCCGACGATACGGCTGGCAGCGTTCGAAGGGCGGTCGAAAGCGCCGACGTCAGCCGGGCAGGAATTGGCGGGAAACGTGCGGCTGAGATATATGGCGGCAAGATATTGAGGGAGCATATAGAAGACCATCCTGAGAATTTCACCCGATTCGCTCTTTTATCGCGGGAGCCGAAAAATGATGTGGCCGGTAGCAAGATCTCGCTTGTTATTCGTCTCCGGCACGAACCAGGCTCCCTGCACAACGCTCTTCGTCCCTTTGTCCGTCGCGGGGTCGACCTACTAAAGATTGAAAGCCTGCCGATTAGAAATTCGCCGGGTAAGTTCAATTTTTATCTCGATCTTCAGTCGCCGGCGATCGAGGGGGATCTCAGCGGGGCTCTTAATGAGGTCCGCGATCTTGCTGACGATGTGCGTTTTCTTGGCCGATATCCGACAATTATGCTCGGAACCTGCGATTGACGGAAAAACCGTTCGATTCTGACTGAATAGAAAAATGATCTTAATTCTCAAACCAAATCTAAACGCCGAAACACGCGAATATCAGCGGCTCGAAAGCCACTTGAAAAACCTGCCGAATATCACATTTCGCGTCCATACGGTTCAGGGAGCCGAGCAGCTTTTGACCGAGATCTACCTGATCGGCTCGACATCGGCTCTGCCGCTCGACGAAATGCGGGTTCTCCCCGGCGTCGATCACGTGGTTCGTATTTCCGAGGAATATAGGATATTGGGGCGGCATAAAGAAGATAGTCGTCCTAATAACTTCACCTACAACGGCGTTAATTTCAGCCAGGACAACATCAATGTCTTCGCCGGCCTATGCGCGGTCGACTCTCCGGAAAGTGTCGAATCGATGATGAAGGCTTTAAAAGAAAATGGCCAGGTCTGCACACGAATGGGAGCATACAAGCCGCGGACAAGCCCTTATACGTTTCAGGGACATGGGAAAGATTGCCTGCCATACGTTTTCGAACTCGCCGGTAAATACGGGATCAAGGTCATCGCGATGGAGGTTACCCACGAATCCCATGTCAATGAGATCAATGAGGCTCTAAGGCAGACGGGAAACCCGACCGGCGTGATGCTCCAAATCGGTACGCGAAACACTCAGAATTTCGAATTGCTTAAAATCGTTGGCAGACAGCAGGAATTTCCAGTTCTGCTCAAACGCGGCTTTGGCATCACGCTCGACGAATCGCTCCACGCAGCTGAGTACCTGGCAAGCGAAGGCAACCAGAAGGTAATTTTTGGCCTTCGCGGCATGAAGACGAATATCGGCGATCCGCATCGGAACATTGTTGATTTTGCACACATACCGGTTGTCAAAAGGCTGACCCGAATGCCGGTATGTATCGACCCTTCACACTCGGTCGGCGGACGATTTCGCGGTTCGGACGGGATACTCGACATAATGCATGTTACTGCCCAGGCCGTGATCGCTGGTGCAAACATGATCTTGGTGGATTTTCACCCGGAACCGGGCAAGGCGTTGGTTGACGGTCCCCAGGCGCTGCGAATGGAAGAATTGGCCCCGTTTTTGGAGGACATTGGGATCGTCCGAAAAGCATTCGTACAAAGGCTGGCCCATTTTGGGAATGGACAGCCGAGCTTGAATTAAGCGGCTTTTGCCCAAACAGATGCCAAACAATCAGAGAAGCAGGATAACTACCGCGGGTGTGGAGCGTGCGCCAAACCGCGCGATGCTCCGCGCCGTCGGGTTTGAGGATGGCGATTTTGACAAGGCGATAATCGGCGTTGCCAACGGTTATAGCACAATAACTCCATGCAATTTGAGCCTAGGCGATCTTGCCGATGTGGCCGTCCGCGAAGCAAAACTGTCGGGCATGATGCCGCAGGTTTTTGGGACCATCACAGTGAGCGACGGCATTTCGATGGGGACTCCGGGCATGAAGTATTCGCTCATCTCACGCGAGGTGATAGCCGACTCGATCGAGACGGTCTGCCAAGGCCAGCAAATGGATGGCCTTGTCGCGATCGGCGGCTGTGATAAGAATATGCCCGGCGCGATGATCGCGATCGCCCGATTGAACATACCGTCGATCTTTGTTTACGGGGGTACGATCAAGGCGGGACATCTAAACGGCAAGGACCTAACCGTAGTCAGTGCCTTCGAAGCCGTTGGAGAGTTTCTAGCTGGCAAGATCGGTTCCGAAGCTCTTACCGAGGTCGAAAAGCACGCATGCCCGGGTGCCGGTTCGTGCGGCGGCATGTACACGGCAAATACGATGTCATCAGCCATTGAAGCGATGGGCATGGCTTTGCCCTACTCCTCGACAATGGCGGCTGAAGATGACGAAAAACGCCGCAGCACCGCGGACTCGGTCACGGCGCTGGCAAAAGCGGTTGAAAACCAGCTATTACCATCCGATATCATGACCCGCAAGGCGTTCGAAAACGCTATAGCCGTCATAATGGCGACCGGCGGCTCGACGAATGCTGTTCTTCATTTGCTGGCAATCGCACACTCGGCACGCGTCCCGCTAAAGATCGACGATTTCGAGACGATCAGACAGAATGTGCCCGTTCTTTGTGATCTCAAGCCTTCCGGCCGATACGTCGCGACCGATCTTCACAACGCCGGAGGTATACCCCTCGTGATGAAAGTTCTTTTGGAAAATGGTTTACTCCATGGCGATTGTATGACGATCACGGGCAAAACTATTGCCGAAAACCTCGAAGGTGTTTCAAGTGACGTCCTAGCCCATCAGACCGTGATCAGGCCATTTAACGAACCGATCTATTCACAAGGCCACCTTGCCATACTGAGAGGAAACCTTGCGGAGGAAGGTGCCGTTGCGAAGATAACCGGGATAAAAAGCTCGAAGATAGCTGGGCCCGCCCGGGTCTTTGATTCCGAGGAAGAGTGCATGAGCGCGATCATGGCTCGGGAGATCAAGGCCGGTGATGTGATAGTTATCCGTTATGAAGGCCCGAAAGGCGGCCCCGGTATGCGCGAGATGCTTTCACCGACCTCCGCGATCATCGGCCTCGGTCTCGGCGATTCAGTTGCCCTTATAACGGACGGCCGTTTTTCTGGTGGTACGTACGGATTGGTCGTCGGTCATATTGCCCCCGAGGCGGCCGTTGGAGGAAACCTTGGACTGGTCGAAGAGGGCGATACCATTCTCATTGACGCCGCCAAACTGCTCCTTCAACTGGACGTTCCGGAGGAGATACTAGTGGTTAGGCGCGAAAAGTGGCAGCCGCCTGACCGCTTGAAAGATGTATCCGGTGTCGCAGCAAAATACGCGAGGCTGGTATCGTCCAGCGCGTTCGGCGCCGTTACGGATTAGCATCGCTCGTTTCGCCTCGGTCAATTTCTGCAAATTGACCAAATACGTTATTTTATTCGATGGAGGAGTGTCGGGCGTCTGCAGCATCCATCGAAAGGTTTTGGTGCGGCTGCGGCTTATTTGATCGATCTTGAACAGTAGCTACAAAGTTCTAAAATGGGCCGAAATATACCCGCCAAATCCGGCGATGCTGAGGCATATGTTGGTTTCGGAGGGGTATCGGGTTTACCAGTGGAGCGATGAACCCGAAACGTTCTATGCCGATCATTTTCACAATGACGACCAATCTCACTGGGTAATTTCAGGATCACTGGAGTTGACCGTCGAACGAGTCGGAACGTTCATTCTCGAAGCTGGTGATCGAGATTTCATGCCGGCCGGAACTTATCACTCGGTACGCGTAATTGGCGAGGAACCTGTTACTTATCTGATTGGGGAGAAGTTCGGCTGATAGCTTTGGCTGTGCTAGAATGGCGATTGTTGCTTGATCGCCTTTAACGAGCGTTGACATCGTTTTGCCCCATTCGTAATCATTAAAACCGTTCGATGCTGAAAAACCCCATTCACGACCTTGTGCTGTATTTCGATCTGGAGTGGGTGCCCGACGCTGCCGGCTCAAAGGGGCTTTTCGATCTTCCGGACGAAACCAACGAGATCGAGGCCATGCAGCACCTCTGGGAGCGATCACCCGATTATGATCCGGCATCGAATCCGCGTCCATTTCTCAAATACATGTTTTCGCGCGTGGTTTCGATCGCGTTTCTGTCGCGGAAGGCAATATTTCGAGATGGTGAACCGGTTATTGAGTTTTCGCTGAACTCGTTGCCAAAACTGCCGATTGATGTGCCTGACGTGGACGAGGCCGCAATAATTGAGCGGTTTCTCTATATAGTTGGTGACCGCTGTCCGCAGCTCGTTGGATACAACTCTTCCGAATCCGATCTCCAGGTCCTTATCCAGCGAGGAATGATAAACGAGATCAGTGCTCCGGCATTCTGCAAGCGTCCCGGCAAGCCTTGGGAGGGACCGGACTATTTTGATTCGCGGAACAGCGAGGCCCATCTTGATATCCTCAAGAGGTTTTCGGGCGGCAAAATGTCGCCAAAACTTGATGAGTTTGCAAAGTTGTGCGGTTTTCCCGGCAAGATCGATGTAAAGGGCGATCAGGTCACCGATCTCTGGCTCGCCCGCGAGCTAACAAAGATCGTCGAATATAACCAGATCGACACTCTAAACACATATCTGGTTTGGCTCAGGATGGTTTACTTCACGGGGCAGCTCACCGAGGAAGCATATTTCAGCGAGCTTGAGCTATTTCGGGAGTTTCTGGAGAGCGAGGCACAAAAACCGGAGAAATCCTTCATAAACGCCTTCCTGGATAATTGGCCTTCATAGTTATGGAAAGTTTGACACGGCGAATTGCACGTACCATCTCGGGCAAGATGATGCCCCGAACCTCCTATCCCGTTTTGAGCGGGCCGCTCAAAGGATCCAAATTTATTCTGGGTGCCATGTCGGGCGAGGGCGGCGGAGCTTCGGTCTATTTTAACCGGATGGAGACAGAACAGACAGCGGCCATGCTGAGCGAGGTTCGGGCCGGTGCCACTTTTTTTGACGTTGGTGCGAACGTTGGTTATTATTCGATCCTCGCGTCGAGGCTGGTTGGGCCGGAGGGAAAAGTCGTTTCATTTGAGCCGCTCTTGCGAAACCTTTCGTATCTGCAGCGTCATGTCGAACTCAATCGGGCCTCGAATGTACGAGTTTTGCCATTCGCCGTTTCGAATGAAAACACACTACTTTCCTTCTCAACCGGCGAAAATAGTGCGATGGGTCATCTTGATCGCGGGGGAAGCGGAGAGATATTAGTACAGGCGGTCACACTCGACCAGATGGCCGACCGACTCGGTCTCATGCCGGATGTCATCAAGATGGATGTCGAAGGCGCGGAAATGGACGTCTTTCGTGGAGCGGAACGAATAATGAGCGAGGGGAGACCGACCGTATTTCTCTCAACCCATTCCGCCCAGTTACGGACTGATTGTCTCGCCTTTCTCGAAGGCATCGGGTACTCGGTCAAACCACTCGTCGATTCGGACAACCCGGACGAGTTTCTCGCGAAACCCAAGAACTAAGCAGCCGACTATTCTCTGTAATGGCTATCGATATTGACAACATCTATAACGAGAACTGTCTCGCGACCATGAGCCGGATGCCCGACGGCCTGATCGATATGACGATCACGAGCCCTCCGTATGACGACCTACGGGACTACAATGGCTATCACTTTCCGGTCGAAGAAATCGCTAGTGGCCTGTTCGAGAAGACAAAACCCGGCGGCGTCGTTATTTGGGTAGTGGGTGATCGGACCGTGAACGGAGATGAGTCCTTGACGAGCTTTCGTCATGCAATAACGTTCCAAGATGCCGGCTTTCGCGTCCACGACACCATGATCTACGTCAAAAACAACCCGATCCCGAGCGACTGTGGTAAGCGTTACCGGCAGGC
>JBBRSH010000014.1:0-57258 GCA_038245555.1 Pyrinomonadales bacterium
CTTCTCGTCGAGTCCGATATGGATCAAGGCAAACCACCACCCAGGAACGTATCGGGTTTTTGACATCTCCGAAAGTTGTGCAAGCGTTTTGAGCGCTTCGTCCCTTCGTCCTGCTTTTGCGTAGGCGAACCCCAGTTCACCGAGAACAAGCGGCGCCGGCTCAAGGTTCCTCACCTTTTCGAGCTCCTGTATGCCGGTCGAGCACTCACCTTTCAGGCATAGAGCGGAGCCTAGCACCACCCGCCCTAGAAAGTAATTCGGAAACCTCTCAGTCGTCTTCCGCGCTTGTGCGATCGAAAGGTCAAATTGATGGGAAAGGTAAAATGGCATGTGCAGGTCGATCTGGATCGATGGATTTACCGGGTCAAGCTCGTCTGCCAATTTCAGCTCGGTTAGAGCTTCCGCGGTCTTTCCGGTCAGCGCAAGATAAAAACCAAATTGATGATGAGCTTCAGCATAATTCGGGCTAGCTTCCAGAACCTGTCTGAAATCTCGTTCGGCCCGTTCGAATTCCCAGTCAAACTGAAACTCTAGATTTGCCCGCAACATGCGAGCCTGGTCCAACCCGTCGTCGATGGCGAGGGCTCTAGCGATATCCGGTTCAACTTTTCGCTTTGCCTCGCTCATTGGTAGAATCAAGTCGCCCATTAGAAAGTAACTCTCGGCTCGCGCGGCGTAAGCTAAGGAATACTCGGGATCCGCGGCAATCGCCTGGTCAAAAAAGGAAACCGCTCGCGTAAGATCTTGCTCTGAAACCTGCTCATTTAATAAATACCTTCCTTGAAGGTAGAGCCGATAGGCCTCGGGATCGACCGTATAACTTTTTGTAAGCTTCTGCTGATCGGTGCCCGATAGTTTGACCTTCAGTTTGCTCGAGACGTCGCGGGCGATATCGCTTTGAAGGGAAACTAGATCGGACGGTTTCCTGACATATTGTTGACTCCAGATCGCATTTTCAGTTGCAACGTCAACCAATTCCAAACTCAGCGTGATCTGGTCGCCGCGTTGAACAAGTCTCCCGTTCAAGACTGCTTGAACGTTCAACTCTTTGCCCAAAATTTTTGCGTCTGTTTCTTTGCCTTTATAACGAAAAACCGTCGATCTTGCTTTTACGTTCAAATTCGGCAATTGCGAGAGAGTTGCGATCAGCGTTTCGGTCATTCCATCGGAAAGATAGTCGATATCGGAATTTCCGCTGTCGTTTCCGAACGGCATTACGGCGATCGATTCGATTTGTTTAGCCGGAGAAAAATACTTATATCCAAAGAATCCGCCAAGGACGATGATCGCGAACACAAAGGCTGGGGCTAATAGTCGCCTGTCGATTCCGCGATGTCGCCCCTCTATACCCGACCCTAAGACCGCTGTATCGTTAGTCGTGTTTTTCAGCGGTTGAGCAGGTGTTTCGCCCGACAAGTCGGAGCCTCTCAAGATCACCGTCGCCGGTTCGTTGTCGGACAAGCCATGGACAAGCTCGACCCCATCCGCAAGACAGAAACTTAGCGTGTCGTCGTAATAATCGCGTCTGCATTGAGGGCATCTTTTCATTAAACTGAATCTATCTGAAACCGTGATCAAAACTGCGTTCGAGGTCATTTCGCCGCAAATTATGGCGATCTGCTTCCCGTCCGGCGAATACCTTCGCCGGGCGATCACCGGCTGACCGAAATCAGTCGCTACTTCCGTTTTGCAACCTGGATCTTTGGAGAACGTTTGCGCTGCAATTCTTTCCAGAGCAGAGTTATGCTCCCGTCACTTCCCTTGCTAACGACCCGAAACGCAACGACGATGTCAACGCGCTTATCTCCTTCCAGTGCGTTGTAGAAATAGCCCTTCCCGGCGGACCGGGTTATCCGGCCACGGTATGCGATCATGCGAATGGCATAAGTCATATTTTCTCGCACGGGCGCGGTCCAACCGTATTCGTGACCCTTCTTTCGTATTCTGCCGGCCATTTGTTTGCCTTTTGCGACTATCTCAGTCAGCTGTTCTGCAGCTTCGAAGTCCATCAGAAATTGCATTCCATCGGTGCTAGTCGTGACCGACTCGAATGGCACATCGCCCAGCAAGACAACAACCCCATTTGAAAGCAGGCCATCTGTAAAGAATGAGTCGCTCTTGAAACCAATATCGGAGAGCGATCTGTCTGAATAGTTTTCCTTGCGGAAGGAATAGAAGCTGCTGTATGGAATAGAATCGAGACAAGCCTTGTCGGTTTTCACAACGAGTTGTTCAACGCAGCCCTGATCAGGAAAAAGTTTAACTAAGCTGGCACCAGTCCGTTTTAATAGATCTGCATTATTTAAAATAACACCGGGATCGGGGCTCAATCGCTGCTTTTGTTCGCCGGATGGCCTGATCGCCGTCGGCCCTTTGATCGTCGGCCTTCCCCGCTGGCGCAGGTCGTCTCGATGGGTAAAATCCGGACGTCTTGAGGCATTTCTAATAAATTCCCTGTCTGCCTTTTGCCTGGCGGTTTCATCATTTGCACCTTGGTTTTTCGGATTCGGCTCCTGCGAGAGAGCCTTAGTCTGCAGAAGAATTACAAAAACAGGAACCACAAAGATCAGGCTGATCAAAACCAGCACATTCTTCATGCATTTCTTTGTCATGGCCCGACCCTCCTGCATCCGCAAGATCATAGGTTTTCGAAAATGGATTTAGCATCCAAGTCTAACCTACTTTCTGCCATTTTGTGCGTGTATATGCGATATGAAATCCGTTCTTTTGGGCATTTTTCTGGGACTGGCTTCCGGGCAGAGCTCCCATCGCGGCGAGTGTGCAGCCTTTTTCGGCGGCGTACCGTAATCGGGCATCGAGTAGCGCGTTTTGAGCACCGTTGTTGCGGCCCTCGGGGATCGTGCTGGCTCCCGCCAGGATTGCGACCTCGTCATTGATAAAAAGCATCCCGGTCGCGACCGGTTTTCCGTCGAGTTCGGCAAGATATGGAAATGAGCCAATACACTGCGCCGAGATGCGGCCAAACCCCAACATAAAATCGGCGAGACTTTCGTGTTCGGTGGCCCAGCCGCCAGCCGATGTTCGCGCCCACAGATCGACCTCGTCTGGCGTTATAACCCGTGTCGTCAGTGCCGGATTCTTTCGACCGTTGTCCGCGATCGCGTCGAGCGATCGATACATGACGCTCGTCATTTCAAGCGGTTGATATCCGCGAGCATTGAGCAAAGGTATGATCGACGGGTCGGCCATCGGGCTGACCTCGTGAAAAACCGGGGCTTCGCGTTCGGTGAAAAAGCTCTCGATCGACGTCATCTCGGCATCGCCGATCTCATCAAACATTCCCAACCCGAATGTCTGCGTACACGGCGACTCGACGCCATCGAACATCGCGTACGCTCCGCCCACCTCGATCCACTCCGCCCCGCTGTCCGGGAAAAGCCTGGCACGTGTTTCGACAAAGGCTACATTTGAACGAGCCTCCGCCCGCTCAAGTTTTTGTGAAAGTGTCTTATCTGCAAAGATCAAAATGACATCTCCTCTGCACGAGCAACGTTTATGACCGGATTCAACGAAGATTATAAAGCGAAAATCGGCTATTGGAAACTTTGTAACGAAACGATTTAGCCCGAACTGGAACCTGAGTTAAACTAGGAAGCCTAATAACGAAACAACCAAAGGAGAACTGAGAATGGGCGACGAACGGGTTTTACAGAAAAGGCTTGCTGGAAAAGTAGCGATTGTCACTGGAGCAACGGGCGGCATCGGCGAGGCAACGGCGAAGCGTTTCCTCGAAGAAGGCGCTAAGGTAATGCTGGTCGGCCGTTCGGCGGAAAAGCTGAAAGAAACAAGCGAACGGCTCGCGGCCTTTGGCAATGTGGCCACGTCTGTCGCGGATGCGGCGGACGAACAAGCTACTGCCGCTGCGGTCGCCGCTACGGTCGAAGCCTTTGGCGGTGTCGATATTCTATTGGCGAATGCCGGAACCGAGGGCAAGATCGCACTCATTGAGGATCAAACTGTCGAGAATTTTGAGGAAACTTTCCGCACAAACGTGATCGGAGTTTGGCTTTCGATGAAATACTGCGTCGAGCCAATGAAAAAACGTGGTAGAGGTTCGATGATCGCTCTTTCCTCAATATCGGGTGTTATCGGTGTGCCAGCGGGTTCGCCTTATTTCGCGAGCAAACACGCTGTCATGGGACTCGTAAAATGCGCCGCTCTGGAGCTTGGGCCATTTGATATTCGCGTCAACGCGATCGGTCCCGGGCCGATCGATAATCGGATGATCCGCTCAATTGAAGAACAATTGGCACCGGACGCTCCAGACGCGGTTCGAGGAGGTTTTTCCGAGTTGATCGCCATGAAACGCTACGGCACAAACGAAGAGGTCGCAAACCTCGCCTTATTTCTCGCGAGCGACGAGGCATCATATTGCACCGGCAGCATTCACATGATCGACGGCGGATTTACAGCCGCATAGTCTTAAATCGGAGAAAACAAATAATATGAGTGACGAAAAAATTGTGCTGATCGCACGTTTGAAAGTAAAGGCCGACAAGGTCGAAGAAGCAAAAGCTGCGGCGTTGGCAATTGTGGCAGATTCCCGGGCTGAAGCAGGTTGTATTAACTACGACATTCATCAATCGATCGAAGACGAAACTGTTTTCTTTTGGCACGAAACGTGGGTAAATAAAGCCGCCCTTGACGAACACTTTGCGACGCCGTTCTTTCAAAAGTTTTTCGCCGTCGTCGAGGAAGTTGCGGCTGAGCCTCCGCAGATAAACCTGACCAGAATGATATCGTCGGAGGCTTAAGCATACTGCTTCGGCCGCAGGGAATCGTCCGATCAAAGACGACTGCCAAATTTTCCAATACCCGTGCACATACGGTCGACCTTGATGTAATCCTTGGTATCGCCCTTGGCAAACCATTTGAACGCTTTCCACTCTTGTCCGACTTCATCTTTCACGATCACTCCATCGAATTTCGGCGTGCCTTCATTCAACTTCGGCACCTTTGCGTCGGTGGCCCATTTACCTCTGACTGGAGGTTTCCCGCTGCCCTGGTACCATATATATGAACCGTCGGCGTTGATCTGAATGCCGGGCGTTTGGGCCCACACAACATTATTTCCACCTATTGCGGCTTCTGTTAGGCTCCATTTACCGAATAAATACTTTATCTCCGGTGCGTCCGCCGAGATCCGTGCCGGCGGTTGGACAAGTGAGGCGTCGACCCATTCATCCCAGGTCTTTGCACAACCGGTGTAATGGACTTTGAATTTGCGGTCGCCGGATTCGATGATCGTCCCGCGATTGTGGCCGCGGTTCGCGTCATAAAACGTGTCCACGAAATCGCCGACCTTGAAAGCGCCTGCCGGCGGCAGTTTCAGACCGCCATTATTGACTCGATCATTTGCGGTCACACCAGCCGCCTGGCCGCCCCGCGCCCGAATATCCGAGGGAAGCGTGTGATTAAAATAAACGCTTGGAGCGTTTGGGTCGTCAAGCTGCACGCGATAATACAGTTTCCCGCCCTCGTTCAGGCTTCCGATGATCGTTCCGGGTTTCCAGTCCCTCGACAAGTTTGGTATCTCGACCTTGTCGCCGACTTTCCATTGAGGCTGCCCCTGCGAGCAAACAGTTCCCGCAAATATTGCGAGCAAAGCAAACGCAACTAGAACCGTGATAAAACTTCTATTCTTCATACTGTGAGAGTGTACTCCTTTATCTGGATATTTACGCCAAAAAGCAGCGTTGCAGGAAGCCCGAAAGGATGACCAATCATGCAGGAGCATTATGCCGCAGCCAGGTCAGGGCGTGTTCGGCATCTGCAAAGAATTTGACGCGGACTCCTCGCGTGGCGGCTATGACGATGAACAATTCGCTGCGCTCGCTTGGGACGAAGTTCTTGAGGTGAAAGGCAAGCCAGAGATGCGGGATAACGGCGGTGCGCTGTCCTGATTCGACGACCTGCATCGTGTCGCGTTCGCCGCTCGGAACGTAACCCTCGACCAGCAAACGTTTCGAACTGTGCTCGTCGCAAGCTGCTTTAACCTTTTCCCAAAATTCATTCTCCTGCGCCGGACCGATCTTATATTCCGGCCCGAGCTCAACGTGAACATGATCGTCACGAAACTGAACGTGAAAATTCTCGTCCGAAACGAGAGACGAAAGCCAGACATTGGAATCGATGTTCTTTTCGTTCATATCAGATAGAGGGATGAGTAATTTCGAGTAATGGTAGCACGACTCTATGTCTCCTGAAGCTACTAACGATTTACCATTCACGATCCTCGGCTGCGCGGTCAGAAGATATAATCGTTTTTCGCCTTAAATATTTCGATCGTTCGGTCTACGTCGTTCACGCTGAAAGTGCCCTCAAGTTCTTGGCCGGGAGCGGCGGGTAGTCCGTTTACGGTGATCGTCCAATAATCGCGGTCGACATAAGTGATGTCGCAGAAATCCTCGCCCTCAACGTCCACCTCCATCGTCAAGACAACGCGTCCACTGTCCATGTCACAATGTGAGATCTCTCCCTTGTCCTCGCTGACCCGCGTGAACGTGACCATCGAACACGTCAGATCGCCCACAAAACACCCATCCCCCACGGCAACTGACTTCGGGTCTATATCCAACTCATACCGCATCTCCTGCCTCCTTCCCACCGCCCTGCATCCGCCGAGGTCTAATTGTATCGCGAGTAAATCCATTCTAAGATAATCGCGATACAATTAACCGTCAACGCGGCATTTCCATGAACACTCTCCACAGCGGCGACTCGCGGCTTGCCGCTCTATTTACGAAGAAGCATGCTTTTCTGTCCTCGCACAGAAAAACCTTGACCAAGTTTTCCTTAATACCGACACTAATGATTGGCATGATGTTCTTCTCGTTCAAAAGGATCGGATCGAGGATTGTGAATTGTACGTGCGACTTTCCAATGCGATAGCATCGAAGGCTTGATATGACTAAAAGGTTTCGCGGACAATTTTTCCAAACCGCAATAACATTCTCAGTCGTGCTTTGTCTGTTTTCGACTCTCTCGGCGCAATTCTCACGTGCAAAGCTGGAGTCGATCAAGAATCAACTAAGGTTATTGGAGCTGAAGCGAGCTGACGTCGCTGTACTCCTGTCGCCAGGTAGTCTTTCCTCGCTGGACCGAAGCGACGATATGCAGACGTTCTATCGGTATGACGAGACCATTGATGTTTTCTATTCGACCGGTCGGTGTCCGAAAGACAATTTCGAGTTCATGCCTTGGGACGCTTGGAATGTGCCAAATGGGACTCTTGTGGGCTTTGAAGTCGCACCGAAGGATGAGCTTATTCCAGCCGATCTAGGTTTAGACCTTCGTAAGCTCAGAAAAGAACAGCCCTATCGAACGCATAAGAACTATCTCGTTTACTTCGACAAGGATTCGGGCATCGCGGTATATGTCCAGGGTGACTCGGTTAAAACAATCCGCTATTTCCCGCCGCGAAGCATCGATTCTAAGCTTTGCGACAGCCCGGGAATCAAGAAATACTTCCGTGGTGACAAATGGAGATTTATGCGTGAGCCAAGACATGAGGCTGTCGATTTTAATCGGCCCGCAAACGTTGAGGATATTAATCTAGTCTTAGCCGAGGCAGGCAAGGTCTTGGTAATAGTGACGGCCAGAGATCCCGAGAACGACGTTCTCACATACAATTATAAAGTTTCCGCTGGACGCATAATAGGTGTTGGGGCAAACGTAACATGGGATCTGAGCGGGCAAGCTCCAGGCACTTACTCGATAAGTTGCGCGGTTGATGATGGGGTCGGTTTTCGCGGTCGATACGTCACGAAGACTTTTAAGCTAGATATAAGTCCATCACCACGAAGCCGTAAAAACATCGCCGGGTCGGGTATGACCCACCACCGCAATGCAGCGGGGCCGAGAGGCGATGGGTTTGATTTGATCCGCGATTCTGTGATCTTACAAAGAGGCTTTTTACCCTAGATCCGGGCAGCGTCACGGAGCGGGAAAGCCAGTCTTCAGTCTTAAGTCGCAAGTCTTGAGTAAGGAGAAAGAAGACCCGGGCTCTACAACGCCGTCACGGATTGGTGGCTGAGGCAGACGTCTTCGCGGCTGGGCCGCTCTATTTGCGGAAAAGCTGTGCTTTTCCGGGATCGCCTTTTAGTGATCTTCGCGGCTATGCCGCCGGTTTCCGTCAAAGGAGATCGGCGGCATAGCCGCAATAGTTCAGTGGGGAGGCATTTCGGCGAAGCACAGCTTCGCCGCAAATAGAGCGGCGGAGCCGCTTGGACGGAACCAAAGATCGCGGCGTTCGTGTCGGCGGGTTTTACCCGCCGCTATTTTATTTGTGGCCTTCGGCCACGAGACTTTTATTGAGATCCTACAGGAACTGTGGCGACTGCTACAGGAAATGCGACGAAATATACAGGAAACGCGACGACATATACAGGAGAAGCGACGACATATACAGGAGAAGCGACGACATATACAGCAGAAGCGACAACATATACAGCAGAAGCGACGAAATATACAGCAGAAGCGTCTTTACCACTGGTTCGAGGAATATAACGCTGAGCGGCCTTACGCCGGGACAGCTTATACCGTCGAGGTCAGAGCCGTCGGCGGTGCAACCGGCCTTTCGCCCTGGAGCGACCCCACCACCCGCATCTCGTCTAACTTTCCTTTTTTTCGATCACAAACAAAGCGGCCGGCCCTTGGAATAAGTGCCGGCCGCTTTTTTATTGGAGACGGACCTTCTTCGCGGCTTGCCGCTCTATTTGCGGAGAAGCTTGCTTCTCCGTGAATGCCCCCCGATACCATAACGCGGCTTGCCGCCGTTTACCGCCATTTTATTTGCTTGTGCTCAGTCACCAGCGGCTCAACTTCCAGAGTTCTATTGTTCCATTGCCGCGAGCTGGAATAATGATAGTCGTCTGCGTGCTCAACAAGTCCCGCTCGAACCGGGTTTTGGTGAATATAGTTGACCTTTTGCATAAAGGCGGTCTCGCCGGTGATCCGCAAGGCGTTTGGATGGTGCTGATAGACAGAATATTTTTGGGTATCCCTGCGGTCGGCGATCCTGAGCTTTTGCAGCGAGCTGTGAAAACCGCCTTCCTTCAAATAGTTGATCACGCGCCGGGCGGATATGCCATTTAGAAACCGTAGGACCTCGCTCATCTCTCTCGCATTGTCGGTGAGAATGTGCGTGTGATCGATCATTATGACGAAAGCGAATATGAGGATGCTCCCGGATCTGCGGGCCTCGTCAAACGCGTCGCAAACGACCTGTTTCACTTCATCAGACCTGAAAATCGGCAGCCGGTCATGGGAGACGGATGTTAAATAGTATGCGGGATTGTCTCTTGAGACTTGGAACATCGTTGTGATCGGCGGCAAGCCGCGAAATTTTTAGGAACATCATACGGAGAAGCAAGCTTCTCCGCAAATAGAGCGGCAAGCCGCAATGACGGCCGGCCCTTGGAATAAGCGCCGGCCGTTTTTTCGATGGACGTAACGGACCACCTAACTCTGGGTCAGCCTCCTTTCCGATTTTCCCATCAAATTCGTACTCCGTTCTACTTCCCGAGCCCGATCCGTTTCATCAGATCGACAAATCGCGGGTCGCCGCGAAGCCCGTCGTATTCGTAACCGGTGCCGATAAACCGCAGCAGGAGATCGCGTTTGACAAACGCTTGTTCAAGCAACGCCATTGCCTTGTCGTTGTCGTCGAGGGCTGCGTAGACCGCAGCCAGAAGTGCGGGCGACACGTAGACATTCATCGCCTCGATCCGCGTCAGGATAGCCCGGGCCTCCGCGCGTTTGGCAGGGATCTTGGCATAGGTCGCGGCTAGATAGACCAGCGGCTGGCTGTATTTCTCTTCGCCGCCGAGCAGGTCGACCGATTTCTTATAATTTGCCACCGCTTCGTCGTATGACCCCTTACCCGCGTAGACATATCCTAATGCGAACGACGGAACGGCCTTATCCGGTTCTACGGCTTGGGCTTCCTGGTAAGACTGAAGAGCTTCGTCGAATCGACGCCCCTGTACGAGGATGATCCCTTTCCAAAGCAAGGCGAGGCGGCGGTTGAGCGGGTCGCGGCTTCGCAGCTGTTCGAGTTCGGCCAGAGCCTCATCCTGGCGGCCGATCACCGAAAGATAGAACGCATGTTGGTTACGGGCAAAATCCATGTTTGGACTCAGCTCGATGGCCCGAGAGTATTCTTTCTCGGCCCCGGGCCAGTCGAATTCGAATTCGCGAATTATCCCCTGCACAACATGAGCCTTGGCGAGATCGGGGTTTATCGCGAGCGCCCGCTCCGCTGCGGCCTTTGCCTTTGGCATTAGTTCGTTCGGGTCGCCGCTGCCGTTTGCCTGGCCCTCGTAAACCCAGCCGATCTCAGCGTGAGCAGCCGCAAAATCCGGATCTAGGGCGACTGCCTGCTCAAAATACTGCAGAGCCTTACTGCGGACGCCCATCGGGCCGTTAAGTTCGACGAGGCCGCTCAGGTAGTAACGGTAAGCGTCCGAGTTTTCAGTGACACTTTCGTTTAGGCGTTTGGACTGCGAATCGGTCAGCGGCAAACGCAGCTTTTCGAGAGCTGCTTGGGCGATGTCGTTTTGAAGCCTGATGATGTCGCCGACCTTCCGGCGAAATTGGCCGCCCGTTATCTGCCGATCGTTGACGGCATCGATCAGGTCGAACCTGATCGTTAGCTCATCACCGATCTGGGCGACAGTGCCGGTCAAGATCGCACGGACGCCCATTTGCGAAGCCGCACCACGCAGGTCGATGTTCGGCCCGCGGAACTTAAAGCTTGAACTGCGAGAGATCACTTTTAACTGAGGCAGCGCTGACAGGCGGTCGATAACGTTCTCGCTGAGGCCGTCTGAAACATAGTTAAGTTCCGCATTTCCCGTGAGGTTCTCGAATGGAAGGATCGCGACCGAATCGATCGGCTGGCTGCCGCCGAGTGACGAGTAAATGAAATACCCGGCGGTCGAGATCAACGCGAGCAGGACTACGGCGACGATCGCCGACCGGACCTTGTGTTCGCTGGCCTTTTCAACGACAACCGAAATGGCTGACGGAGACCCGGCGGAGCTATGTGCCGTTGATCCCTGCCCGTCATTGGTTGCTTTGGCCGCACCGTTTGCCGTCGGCACGGCCCGTCCTCCGGCTGCTGCTGCGTCTATTTGCTTGTCTTCGGAGTGAGACGGATCGATCTCCGGCTCCTCCGAGACGGAGCCCATCGTTTTGTCGATAGCGAGCCGGCTCCTGAACTTTTCAAGGTCGGCCCGTAGCTCTTTGGACGTTTGATATCGGCCCTCAACATCTTTCGAGAGCGATTTAGAGACTATCCACTCGAGTTCTGGCGGCACGTCGGGAACGTGGGCCGACATTGGCGGCGGCTCTTTTGAAAGAACGGAGACAATGACGTCCGCAGTCGTCGCACCGGCAAACGGCCGATGACCGGTGATCACTTCGTACATGACCACACCCAGGCTCCAGATATCTGTCCTCGCATCGACATTTATACCGCGGGCCTGTTCGGGCGACATATAGGCGGCGGTGCCCATAACGGCTCCGGGTTTGGTACGATGGAGAGCTTTTGTCCGGTCCTCAGAGCCGCTCGCAGTTGTCGGCAGCTCGGACGGCTGCTCCTGGGTTAGTTTGGCAAGGCCGAAATCGAGCACCTTAGCGTACCCGTCGCGCCTGACCATTATGTTTTCCGGTTTGATGTCGCGATGGGTGATGCCAGCTTCGTGTGCGGCGGAGAGTGCTGACGAAACCTGTATCGCGATATCAAGCACCTTGTCCAAACCGACGCCCTTGCCGACCATGTGGTTCAGGATATGCCCATCGATGTACTCCGCCACGAAAAACAGAGTTCCGTCGTCGGTCGAATCGAACTCATAGATCGTCATTATATGCGGATGATTGAGCGCCGAGACCGCCTGTGCCTCAAGCGCGAAACGGCGAAGGCTCTCTTTGCTCGACACCAGGTCGGAGTGAAGCACCTTTAACGCAACATTTCGGTTGATACGTTTATCAGCGGCAAGGTAAACCTCGCCCATCCCGCCCCGCCCGAGAAGACGCATTATCTCGTAGCGATCATTTAGCAGGGTGCCGACATCAAACCGCGGAGCCGACCCGTCGGCACCGGCGCTGCCAATTCCCTCCGTCGTCTCTCCCTCAAAAATAGCGGCATACTCCTCAATTGCAGAGTTTTGCAAAAACGAATCGTCCTCGCCGCACGAATCGAGAAGTTTCTCGACCTCGCTCTTCAGATCCGTGTCATCGCCGCATGCACGGTCAAGAAATTCGGCCCGCTCATCCTCCGGACAGTCCTGTGCCGAAGAAAATAAAACCTTTATTTTGTTCCATCTTTCAGCGTCCATGGTTAACTCGCGCATGACCCAAATTCGCTCCCTAAAATGTTTCAATCGAAGGGTATCAAGAAACTGAGAACAATTGAAATTGTCCGACTATCGCACAGCCCGTTCAGCAATACCTCGCCCGCAATGCCCCGCACCTTAACTATATAAACGACAAAACCCCGCGGACAGGGTCAATCTGAGAAAATGGAGTGCGGACACTCTTGTCCGCATGAACGCCGCATCGGCGTTCAGAACTTTGGCAGTGGGACGAAACGCTCCGGACGAACGAAGATCTCTCGGCGGAGGAACCGCCGATGCGGACAAGAGTGTCCGCACTCCGTCGCGTTCCCACACGCACCATGGGGTCGCTTTGGGCGGAGAGACGGAGCGGCGGGCTCAATCAAAGCTAAATGGCCTCTGTGAAGCCCTGCAAAGACTCCACGAAGCCTTTCAAAGTCTTTCGATCTAGTGAAGATTCAATCTAAAACGCCATCGGCGCATCTTGTTGTACAATCAGCGTGGTGAATGAGAGAGCGGAAAACGAGCCTGCCATTACATTGCTTCTAAACAAATGGCGGCTGGGTGACGCGGATGCTGTTGATGAGGTGATGCGGTTCGTGTACGACGACCTTCGACGGCGGGCGAATGCGTATTTGCGAAACGACCGGCGGGAGTACACGCTGCAGCCGACGGGATTGGTCCACGAAGCATTTATCAAGCTCCTCGACCGTAAAGAGATCGAATGGCAGGACCGGAATCACTTTTTTGCGACAGCCGCCCAGGCGATGCGGTGGATACTCGTCGATCACGCACGCGGGCGAAGTCGCGAGAAGCGTGGCGGGCCGAACGAGGACATTCCGCTCGACGATCTTAGGATAGAGCCAAACAGCCGGCCGCAGCTCGATCTGCTCGCACTCGACGAAGCTCTCGGACGGCTCGCAGTATTTGATGAACGACAGGCGCGGATCGTAGAGCTGAAGTATTTTGGCGGAATGACTCTCGAAGAGACTGCCGAAGTCCTCGAAATTTCACCCGAGACAGTAAAACGCGATTGGCGGATCGCCAGAGCCTGGCTGCGACATCAAATGCAATGATCCGTTCGCTCTGCGTTTCGGAAATGACCTTGTTTTGCTGGAAAAATCGATTATACCGATGGGATGCCTCAAAAGGGTTTTGAGGTCGTTTCCTTTTGGAATATAGTGGGTTCTATCCGCCAAATCGCGCGTTTTCTTCAGGGAGATCACAGTAATATGCATCACAAAGAATGGACGATCATGATCTATATGTCGGGCGACAATAACCTCGCTATTGATATGGCCCAGAATCTCGAACAGATAAAAGCGGTTGCCCAACAAGGTGCGGGCCGGCTGAATCTAATGGTGTACTATGACGGAAACTCGCCGGACATACCTACCCTCTATTGCGACTTTTCCGAACCGGACGATCCAAAATATGTTCGCTCCTACAAATTGGCCAACAAGCTCTACGACGTTCCCAGGAAGCCTAACGAAAACTCGGCAGACCCGAAATCGCTAAAGAATTTTGTGGACTGGTGCGTCAACACCGAAGGTCGGCGAGCAAAGCGGTACGCCCTGATCTTCTCGGGACATTCGGCCGGTTTTGAGGACAAGGGACTTTTTAAGGACGAAACCGCCGGCAAGACCATGAGCTTTAATAACCTCTTTTTCGCGATCCAGCGGATGATATTGCCAGTGGACACACTGGTCGAGATCGCCGGAGATCTTGCTGCTGATGAGAAAGAACGTGAAACCACGGAATTGATCGGCCAGCATCTAGATATTCTCGGCTTTGACAGCTGCATGATGGGAATGCTCGAGGTTGGATATCAGTTCAGCAACCTTACGAACTACATGATAGTTTCCGAAGGAGCCGTTCCAAGTGCCGGCTGGACATACGCGAAGATCCTTGGCCGGCTCGCCGGTGAACGCGCGAACGTTTCTTCGAAAAAGCTGGCTGCGCAATTTGTCAGGGACTTTGTCGACACTCACGACAAATATACCGTCGGCGGCGTTTCCGTCGACATGGCCGCATGGAATTTCGACCAATATGAGATCGGCCCGGACGATCCGCGGCTTATGCGTAAATCCGGAAAGGACTGGAAGACGCCGTTCGACGACCTGGCCGACGCCTTCGACATGTTAGGACAGGCGCTGCTCGATTGCTTTGTGGATAGGGAAAGCATCATCTACAAGCAGATGGAGCGGATAATTCTAAAAGTTCATTGGCAATGTCAGTCGTACATGCTTGATCAGAATGTCGACCTCGGAGATCTTTGCGAACTACTTATCAAGGAGTGCGAAAGTGTCGAGAGATCTGAGCTGGCCGGCGGCTCCGCGATCGAGGTTCTCCAATATGTTCAAGATGCGTGCAAGACGGTCCTTGAGGAGCTCGACAGAGCTGTGATACTCAGCGGTTTTAGCGGCGGCGAATATCAGTATTCGAACGGCGTCTCGGTCTTTTTCCCCTGGTCGTGGGAGGGCTATTCGGCATCAACGAAGAGCTACGAGAGCACGTGGTTCGTTAAGGACAGCAGAGGCAACTATCCGGACAAATGGCACGGATGGTCCGATTTCCTCGAGAAATATCTGTCGGAAGTCGCTCTCCGCCGATCCGCAAGTCCGATGCCCGTGGACACACCCTTTGGTTCGAAATACTGGTATGAGTCGGGCATCGTATTCAGCGATCAACCAGACTCTTCACCTCACTCGGCCTCCGGAACAACCGTCGGCAAATTTGCAGGCCAGCCGGATAGTAAGTTCGCCGGTCAACCCGATAGCAAGTTCGCAGGCCAACCCGACAGCAAATTCGCGGGTCAGCCCGACAGTAAGTTTGCCGGCCAACCCGACAGTAAGTTTGCAGGTGCGCCCGACAGCAAGTTCGCAGGCCAGCCCGACAGCAAATTCGCTGGGCAGCCCGACAGTAAATTCGCAGGCCAGCCCGACAGTAAGTTCGCTGGGCAGCCGGATAGCAAGTTTGCCGGACAGCCAGACAGTAAGTTTGCGGGCCAACCGGACAGCAAGTCCGCAGGCCAACCGGACAGTAAGTTCGCAGGACAGCCGGATAGTAAGTTTGCCGGACAGCCCGACAGTAAGTTCGCGGGCCAACCGGACAGCAAGTTCGCGGGCCAGCCCGACAGTAAGTTCGCCGGTCAGCCGGACAGTAAGTTTGCTGGCCAACCGGACAGCAAATTTATGGGCGGCGGAGCAGCGAACACTTTCTTTACCAAACTCGGGTTATTTAAGAATATTGAAAAGAGGTACCGTGTCTCTGGGTACTCTAAAAGGCCCAAGGATCCGCCGCCGGAATCGTGATAGTCGATCGTGAGCTAAAAATTAACGCATAGTCCGCGGTTGAGGAACTGCCCCTCGCCGACCTTGTCTTTGTGCCCGCTGTTTTCCTCCGGCAGGTTTATTCGCATCATTTGTTTCCTTCGGTAACGAAAAGAGTCGATTCCTGTTTATAGGTTGTATATGTGTATGATCTTTCGTCGTGGGTGATAAAGACGCACCTGATCATAGACAAGCGGCAACACGTCACCAAGAGCGCCCTCATCCCCATCGCCCCAATCCACAAGCAGCCGCACAATCTGGTGCGAAGCATCATCTATCATTTTTTTCTAAAGCGGCTGTTTAATTATGGAACAAAATTCGCCGTAATTAATAAATTTCAGCCGGATGACCCCTATTCCGTCTAAATGTCGTTTAACTAATTGAAAAGGAAAAATTAGATCAACTTTTCAGGACAGAAAGAGGAGAAAAAACTATGAAACACCAACGATTACTTATGGGCATGGCACTTGCCATTTTGCTGACTCTTAGCATGACGGCTTCGGCTCAAACAAACCGTTCGTATCACCACGGTTCAGTTTGGAGCATTGGCATGATCACGATGAAACCAGGTATGGAAAATGCTTACCTCAACTACATCGCGACCGACTGGAAACGCGAACAGGAAGCTCTGAAAAAGGAGGGACAGATACTTTCTTACAAAGTTATCACCACTGAGTCACACGGCACTGGCGATTGGAACATTATGCTGATGACTGAATATAAGGACATGGCAACTATGGAAGCCAACGAAACAAAGGCCGACAGACTGCTGCAAACCGTAGTTGGAAACGACGAAAAACAAATGCAAGGCTACCGCGACCGACTGCAGATCCGTGAGGTCAAAGAAGGACGCCTCGGCCGCGAGATCATTCTGGAACCGAAGAAATAGGTGAGCACACCCGCGAGTCTAAATCCCTAAAAATTGTGTGCTCTCCGAGTCACCAAAGGCGATAACAACACAATGGAAATGGAAAGGACTACACGGCAAAGTTGCCATCATCACTGGAGCCACGGGCGGGATCGGCGAAGCTATGAATTGTCGATCCGGCCCGCGGGTCGCCCCCCCTGCTGACTCAGGCGGTTCTGACAAGCGCGGTCGCCGGATCATCATTGAACCACCATTCGTTAAGGTATCGTAGTAATGCTCCCGTCTGCATTCAGGTCATTGCTTAATACGGAGCCTTTTCTAAACCTTTACGCATTCGCCGCGTTTGAGGAATTGGCCGTCGCCTCGCTTGCCGGTGTGCTCGCCGTTTTCGATTATAACGTTGCCGCGTGAAAGAACGGTTTCGACCTTGCCTTTTACCTTCCAGCCTTCGTACGAACTGTAATCTACGTTCATGTGTTCGTTCGCAACGCCGAAGGTGTGTTCAGTATCAGGGTTGAAGATCACAATATCCGCGTCAGAGCCCACGGCGATCGTCCCCTTTTTTGGGAATAAACCAAACATCTTCGCCGCTGCGGTCGACGTCAGTTCCACGAAGCGGTTGAGCGAGATGCGGCCCTCAGCCACGCCGCCGTTGTAGATAAGATTCATCCGGTTCTCGACGCCGGGAGCACCATTTGGGATCTTGGAGAAATCGTTGATACCGAGTTCTTTTTGCTCTTTCATGCAGAACGGGCAATGGTCGGTGGAGATGACCTGCAGATCGTCCATTTTCAGGCCTTTCCAGAGTTCGGCGTGATTGTGTTTTTCTCGCAGCGGCGGTGTCATCACGTATTTCGCACCGTCCCAACCATCGCCGTAATCTTCGATCGAATGGAAAAGATACTGAGGACAGGTTTCCGCAAACGCCGGAATGCCGCGATCCCGAGCCTGACGGACCTGATTGAGCGCGTCGGTGCAGCTTAGATGAACAATGTAAACGGGCGATTCGGCCATTTCGGCAATTGCGATCGCACGATGGACGCCTTCGGCTTCGGCAATTGTAGGCCGGGTCAGAGCGTGATATTTCGGAGCCGTGCGTCCGTCTGCGAGGAATCGTTTGATGATCTCGTTAATAACGATGCCGTTCTCGGCGTGCATACAGATCAGGCCACCGCGTTGTCCCGCAGCAGACATTGCCCGAAAGATCGTCGCGTCGTCAGCCAGGAACACGCCCGGATACGCCATAAAAAGCTTGAACGAAGTGATGCCCTCGTCCATCAGCGAATACATTTCCTTTTCATCGCCGTCCTCAAACTCGGTGGTGATGAGATGAAAGCCGTAGTCGATACAGGTCTTGCCTTCGGCCTTTTTGTGCCACGCGTCCACGCCCGAAGTCATCGATTCGCCCTTCGTCTGCACCGCAAAGTCGATGATCGTCGTCGTCCCGCCAAACGCCGCCGCCCGCGTCCCCGTAAAGAAATCGTCCGACGAAGCGGTCCCGCCAAACGGCAGCTCCATATGCGTATGCGGATCGATCCCGCCCGGTATCACCAGTCTCCCCGCCGCATCAATGACCCTATCCGCCTCGACATTGATCTCTTTCCCGATCAACGAAACGGTCCCGTCCTCGATCAGAATGTCTGCTTTATAGTCGTCAACCGCTGTTACGACGCGACCGTTTTTGATGAGTACTTTCATATTCTTATCAATTGCCTCCACCTTTAGGTGGAGGATAGCTTGTTAACAAATAATCGGGCTTTAGCCCAAAAGAAAATGAAATAATTCCTTATGGCTTTAGCCTCAAACTCAGAACCGAATCAATGGCTAAAGCCGTCGGAAAACTTTTTCAGGATTTGGGCTAAAGCGCGGATCCTTAATCATATCTTTTCCTCCAGCTTAAGCTGGAGGCAATTTATTAGAACCTAATACAAAATCAAATCTAAATCCTCTGTGCTCTCCGTACCTCTATGGTGAATCTCCGCCCCGCCTTCCTAATTCCCTGCCCGCTCGAACGGCATGTCACGCATACGTGATGTCCCGACGTGAAGTTTTATGCTCTTACCTTCGCGGGTAAACCACATTATCTGACCCTGGCCGGCCATGAAGTGATCTTTGTACTGAGCCCGCAGCGGGATACGGGTTGTCGGCCGCTGTACGAGAAAAACCTGGCTGCCTTCAACGACGACCGAAAACGTTGCGTCGGCCTCGTCGCTATGCCATGTGCCGGCAAAGGCCTGGAGTTCGGCTGGCGTCGGTGTCCATTCCGGGTCGAAAATAAAGCGGTTCACGTCGTCTCCGATCGTCTGGATCGCCCGAGTCGGCTTGCCGTCGGTTGCGGTCTCGAATTTCCATCTCGCCGCACCTTGTCCACCCTGGAACGAACCATCTTTCAAAGGCCGAAGCACAGCGCCGCCAGACACGCGCAGCACACCATTTTCGATCACCGTCCGCATTGGCAAATGGGTCTTGTCGTTACGCCACAGGCCCGCGATTTTTTGGAGTTCGTCGGCCTTTGCATCGATCGCCTCCGGCTGCGGCAGTGCGGCCAGCGGGGCGACCAGTTCATCAACGATCGCGTGGCCTAATACCGTTGCGTTCTTTGTGGGACCGTTGCACAACACGGCCACTGACAATTTTAGCCCGGGAAATCGGCCGAGATACGTTTGATAACCGGCGGTCGAACCGTTATGCGAGACTTCCCGCTGGCCTCTATATTGGCTAACGACGAGCCCAAGAGCATATGTGATCTTACGGCCATCATTCAGTACGCCGGTCGTTTCGAACGCTTCAACTAGAGGTGCCCCCATCGACCGGGAATCGAGCATTTCGTTCCATTTCAGCCAATCGCCAACCGTTGTGAGCATGCCTCCATTACCATAGACATTCATAAACGGCATCTCGAGCCGAAACGGCAAGTTTCCCAGTTGCGAGTATGCCTGTGCCCGGCCCGGGACCAATCGTCGATAATCGTCCCGCCACGAGGTATGCGTCATACCAAGCGGCTTGAAGAATCGCTCCTCGGTAAATGCCGGCAGCTTTTGTTTTGACACGCGTTCGACGATCGTCGAAAGCAAAGTGTAGCCGCTATTGGAATAGGAATATTCTGCTCCGGGCGTGAAATCAAGCCCCTTTTGATGTGTAATAACATCCATCGCGAGGTCCTGCGAAATTACCCGGTCACCCCGCCCATACCCTGTAAGCTCCATGACCGACCCCCAATCACGCACACCGCCCGTATGATTGAGCAAATGCCGGATCGTCAACGCAGCACCATAATCCGGCAGCTCCGGAATATACTTCCTAACCGGATCAACAAGCCCGAGTTTACCTTCAAGCGAAAGCAGCACGATCGACGCCGCCGTAAACTGCTTTGCAACCGAGCCAGACTCGAAAATCGTTTGAGCCGTATTCGGAACCCCATGCTCGATCTCCGCCATGCCAAACGCCTTCTCAAAAACGGACTTGCCGCTAAGGCTAACGCCTACGGCACATCCCGGGGCCGATGCTGGAGACGACTTCGCTGCCTGCTCAATGACCTTGTCCGCCGCCGCAATCACTTTTGCCTGATCGGGCGTCTGGGCGAACTCGCTGGACGAAAAGAGACAAATGAATATGGCAACGACGCCATTTTTGATCAGAGTTTTCATGATTAACTCGGCCAATTTCTATAGGCCTTTGAAAGTACCGCTACGAAGACGATTGAAACCGCGACAAAAAAGGAAACAATTGAAACTACGTAAATTCCACCTAAGTAAAATATCGCAAGCCGCCAAAGCACGTAGGTGCAAATGGCTGTTAATAAGAATCGTAAAACGCGTTTCATTTGTCAGTCATTTAACAAAGAGCTAATCCAGCATCGGGTACGGCTACGCACCTGTCGACCGTATCCGTCGTCGAATTGAACATCAGACCCGTTCGAATGACTTTGCCGTAGAGGCCGCCTTTGCCGAGGAGAGCTAGACTAATGAAACAACATCAAATCCGGCTTTCTGTGCAGCGTCGCCCAATCGCTTGTCAGCGGTAATAAACGGCCGGTTTCGCGGTCGTTCTCCGCACCAAACCAAAGCGGCCGCGAGTTGAAATCCATCCAGCGCCCTGACACCATGAGGGGCGGGTAGCTCGACCGCGATGTCCAACACGCGCTCCAGCGGCCTGACAATGCGAGACTTTCTATAGAATGCAGTCCATTTCCGAACTGCCGCATCTCTATCTCTATCATTCAGGCCATCAAATCTTTTCAGGCGAGCCAAACCACTGTTAATCTCAACAACTGTGCCCCACCAGATAAAACTTGTTGCGAACTTTCGATGAACTTTTCGAGCTTCGACACTGAAGTCCTGCAGATAGCACAGGGGAATGATTGCACTTGTATCCCAAAATGCTACCTCAGTCTTCATAACGTTCTTCCAAAAGCACCTCAATCGCGCGATTTCCCGGCACGAAAGGCAGATCCTCCTCCCAGAACGAATCAGGTAACGGCTCGTCGCTCTCTGGCAGTGAAATTATTCCTTTGGCGACAAGCTCCATTTCCTCGGCATCGTAGTCGTCGGTATTACGAAGCGGAACGATCTTCGCAAACGGCACGTTTCGGTCGCTCACCAGCACCTCGCCGCCGCGTTTTACTTCGTTGAGATAGACGCTCAGATGGTTTTTTAGTTCGGCAATATTCGTGGTTTTCATACTTGGCTATTATAGCCAAGTTGGCCAAGTTGTTCAAATTTTTCTTAAAAGCTTCCAAACATTTCCTCGCAGGCTTCGTCAATTGCGACCAGGTCGTTGGTTTGGCGGAGAGTGACATTTAGCTTTTGCGAAAAACCCTTTAACAATCGATAAACCATGTCCGAACCCACCAGGATCTCTTTAGGCATGACCTTATGCCGCGACCATATGTTCAACAAGCTGTTTGCCACCAAATCCAGGGACTTTGCGGTGTTTTCCGCTGGCTCCAAAAACTCCATACCGAGAATAAACCGACTTTGCCGTTCCGCCATCATCAGCATTTTTGGAACAAAAGGACGCTGGTTGCTGTCCAAAACAGGCGTTGGCGAGCGAATTAGATCGATCTCGAATATCATTTCCTTGTTTTGCGGATATTTTTTAAGACGATCTATTGTTTCCCGTGGAAGCTCAAACGAAATACGTTCGGGTTCCGGTTCACGTATTCGTTTCATTTCGTCCCGCCAGACAAGTCCGCCGATCTCTTTTTCCGTGATCCGCACGAGATAGATGTCACCTCCAGGATCGTCCTCAACCGTCAATATGTCAGGATCCTCTTCAAAACGCGGAGCAATTTCTAAAGTCTGCTCCAACGCGAATATCAAAAACCGGGCTTCGGCCGAAGTTATAAACCACGGCAAATATCCTGATCCCATGCTCCGAAACAAAGGGTAATTCCCATTTCCACGGAATTTCAATCCGAGTTTTTTGATCTCGTCGCGATCCCGCTTTTCGAGTATTTCGCGGCTCTCAAAAGAAACCTGGAGCTGCGGAATGTCTAACAATGCAAACGGATCGATTTCCAGATCCTCACCCTCCAACTCCAGAAATCCGTATAAACCCTTCGCACCGACATAGACGGCGACGGCTCTATGCTCACCCAAAAGCCCCATCGTGCTGACAAATCCGATCTCCTTCGTTTCAGGATTTTCTACGCCGAAAATATCGTCTTCCTCCATCCACTCCCATGGCGCAAGTTCCTTTACCTTACCGGCAAGTTCGTAAAGCCGCCTTAATTCTTCAACCGTCGGTGTTTTTGAGTCCTTCGCCATATTGTTTATGGTCCGTGCACAATCTGCTCGCCCTTCGTCTGCACCGCAAAATCAAATGATCGTCGTCGTCCCGCCAAACGGCAGCTCCATATGCGTATGCGGATCGATCCCGCCTGGTATCACCAGCTTCCCACTCGCATCAATGACCTTATCCGCCTCGACATTGATCTCTTTCCCGATCAACGAAACCGTCCCGTCCTCGATCAAAATGTCTGCCCTATAATCATCAACCGCCGTAACAACGCGTCCGCTCTTAATCAGTGTTTTCATAACCATATCCCGTCAACAATATATAACCTCGTCACGAGTCATAAATAGAAGATCCAAACGCATTCGGTCTATCAATATCATTACGAAGGTTTCGAACAGCTTCACATAAGTCGATGATTGATATAACGGCGATCCACAAGATGACTTTCTTTTCCTTTCTATTCCATTCCTTGCCGCATAAGATAACGTCATGCACCTTTTCTTCAACGTAAAAGCCGGTTTGGTTTCGCCGTGCATGAGCGATTTTATTTAATGCTGTTCTTAAATGGAGAGCGATAAAACCGTTAGAACCTAGATTTGGGCGATGATAGTTTTTGAGTATCTGATCTTGTTCTGATACCAAAACGCTTTTACCTGACTTAATAAATCCGACAATCGGTTTCGGATTCGGCAAATCGAAAGTCTTGTCATCCAATTCCCTTCGAATGGTTAGAGCAAGAATATCTAAAAGGTCCCGGCCTTTTACGGATGCGTCTCGCATCGCTTCTTCGCGTTCATGAGGCCTGAGATTGTCTTTCTCTAAGTGACCTTCACGAAATATCTCGCTCACCTGTTCAAGTTCGTCAGCACAATCGCTAAAATTCTTTCTTTGCCACATATTAGGACTTAAAGGTCGTTTTGGTGTCTGTTTTTAAGGAGTGAATTCCATCACTGTAGTCATCGATGAGCCGAACACGTTAATAAATTTTATTTTCATGGCCATTTTGTTGCCTTTAACAATTCCGACTCCAATGCACCTAACGGCACGTATGTCGACGTAGGGTAGTTCTATTTCTACTCGATCCCCAATCTGCTTCCAAGAGCCTGCTCGATTAGGAAGGCCTCCTTGCAAAAGCAGCTCTCCACCAACCTTGAACTCAGCTGAAAGGCCGGCGCCGCGCCATGACGTGCCCTCGACGCGTGACGAACTTAAATCGGTTACCATCGCCGTCTTAAGTTTTGGCATGGCTGGACGCGGTTCCTTGGATGGTAGTCCGGCGAGCATTCTGAAACCTCGTAAATGAAACTCAGATAACGGGAAGGCAGACTGACTCACTTGAACCTCAACAATGTCTGCATTCGCTATGGCCACAAAATTGTCGAACGACATTGCGGCGGTCTCCGTTTCTTTGATAAGCGTCCCGTAACTTCGAACTTTCTGAATCATGTTACCTATCTTCATCCGTTTGTCGTCGGCTAGAAATATCAAAGATGGGTTCGCTCCAAAGGTGCTCGTGTCTGCCATCGATTCAAAAAGAAGATAAATCGACTGTGGCTTCACTGGTTGTTGACCGGGGAAGGAATATATGGCGTACACATCAATATCCCCAATATACTTAATGTCTCCGACAGCCCCTGTGTGCGGTGGGGTAATTCCGCGATACAGGGGCATTGCGATTGAGACGGTTGTCTCATCCTTAAACTTGTCATAACTGGTGATAAGGTTTAAGGTCGGTTCTTGGAATGAGATCTTCGCTTGGCCTTTGTAAGGTTTGAACTTTCCTATTTCCTTGTCCAAATCTTTTCTCAAGTCGCTCTCTAATTTTTCAAATTGTTGTCTGTCCTTGTCAGTTGTCTGTGCCGAGCATAGATCGGGCACTAGCCCTCCAAAAAGAAGAACTAGTAATCCGAAGGCGGTAAGTTTCGTCAACTCAAATTTCATAATTTTTACCAACCAATGACGGTGGTGTCACGCTATTCTTTGTGCTTCGCCGATCGATGTGCGGGAAAGCTGTGCTTTTCCGTCACGTTTAATAAATGACCCAAGCGGCTATGCCGCCCGTCAGGAGAGGCGGCTTGAGCCGTCTTTCCGCGCCCACGCGGCAGATAGCCACGTCCGTTCACGGCGTGGTGCGGTCGCCGAATGATCCCGAACGGCGTTTTAAAGTCCTTTCAATTCCGATGGCTTAGCCAATTCGGGGTAAGGACGTTGAAACGCCCCATAAATCCCGATTAACCGATCGCCACGCCTTAAAGTGCGTGGCTATCTGCCCTTCGGGAAAGCCTCGTGAACGAGTCTAAACGCAACGATTCCGTCGGTTTCTTCTTCCTCGTCAAACCCATTTCTTCTTTGACTTACGGACGAAGCCCATGGCTCCGTTGACCGGGCTGTCGTCGCCGTAGGCTGGGTCGCCTGCGACGCCTTCGCCGACCTTTGAGCGTTTGTCGTTGAGGGCGACGTATTTATCACCAGCGCACATCGCGGTTCACTTGAGCTCGGATTCGAGGTCGGCGATCGCGCGTCAGCCGCCGCTCAGCCCTCCGCAGACCGCATCTGCCTTATTGGCCGCGTGTGACCTGTTGCACATCAGCATCTGCGGCCCCAACATCAATTATCAGGTCACCGCCCCGTCTCCCGACATAATCGCGTTTCCCGTAGTGAACACGCCAGCCCCAAACACCGTCGGCCAAATGTTGGCTAACAGTTATCAAGCTCTCTTTGAGATCGACGCCCAACTCTTTTGCCTTGCGGTTTGCCGACGCCAAAACCTGCGCCACCGAAACAGCGATCTCGTCCTTCAATGTTTCACTTGTTAATACTGCCGCCATCCTTTTACCTCTCTAAAATGCCCTTTGTCGCTCCAATTATATGATAGTCGCCCGCAGGCTCGATCAGATATATATTTTGCTCCGACACAACGAATTCGCCAAGATAAAATTCGCCCTTCAAATCAAAATCATCGCTAACCGCCCGAATATCAGTCAAACTCGGTTCTTGCTGAAAAGCTTTGCCGGTATTCGGATGCGTGTGAAACGAAACGATAACGTCTTTTCCGTCAACAAAACAATTCTTATGAGGCGGTAAGATAATTTCGTTCTGCAAACCTTTTTCCCAACGGACCACGTCTAAACTTCCTAAATCGTCACTAACAATAAAACCGCCTTCTTCATGCCCGCCCGCAATACCGGGAACGGAATCGACCCAAGCGTCCCTTAAATACCTCAAAATCAATTCATTTTCAAGAATGTCAGTGATCGAAAATTTCATATCCTAACAAAGGGCCAACCCCGCATCGAGAGCCGCGATACATTTATCAACCGTGTCTGTTGTTGAATTGAGCATCAGACCAGTGCGGATGACGTTGCCGTAGAGGCCGCCTTTGCCGACGAGGACGCCTTGGCGTTTTGTTTCTTCGAACACGCGGAGGACGAGATCAGGAGCCGGTTCTTTGGTTTGGCGGTCTTTGACAAGTTCGAGGCCCTGCATTAATCCCATGCCGCGAACGTCGCCAACGCAGGCGTATTTTTCTTTGAGCTTGAGCAGTTCGTTATGGAAATAATCGCCGACAACGCGGGCGTTGGTGCGGAGGTCGTCTTCTTCGATGACTTTAATGACCGCGAGGCCGACCGCAGACGAAACAGGATTGCCGCCGAATGTCGAGAACGTCAGTCCCGGGAACGCATCGGCAACCTCCGGCGTGGCGATCGTCCAGCCGATCGGGGCACCGTTGCCCATACCTTTGGCCGAGGTGATGATATCCGGCTCGACGCCCCAATGCTCGATGCCAAACCATTTGTCACCCGTGCGGCCCCACGCTGCCTGCACCTCGTCCGAAATGAACAGGCCGCCATGACGTCGTGCTATCTCAGCGACACGCGGAAAATATTCCTTCGGCGGCACGATAAATCCGCCGACGCCGAGGATCGTCTCGGCCATGAACGCCGCGATATTGCCTGTGGTCGTTGTATTAATGATGTCCTCGATATCGTCGGCACAGGCAACGCCGCACGACGGATATTCGAGCTTGAAGGGGCACCGGTAGCAATACGGGGCAGCGGCGTGAACAATGCCCGCAACCTGCGAAGCGATCGGCTTCCAGGTCTTATGCCCGATCGTCGACAGGGCCGTTGCCGAGCGTCCGGCGTAACTGTGACGCAGAACAACCACCTCGTTGTTTCCGGTCGCTATCTTGGCGGCAAGGATCGCCGTGTCGTCAGCCTCGGTACCGCTGTTCGAAAAGAACGATTTCTTTAGATTGCCAGGCGTAATCTCAGCCAGTTTTTCAGCCAGATCGCCCTGCGGTTCGTTGGCGTACAATGTCGACATGTGAGCAATTTTGTCGACCTGGTCTTTCCACGCGGCGTTTACCCGAGGATTTGCGTGTCCGACGCTGACCGTCAGCACGCCGCCAAAACAGTCGAGATACTTGTCACCCTTGTCATCCCAGACGTATTCGCCCTCACCTTTGACGAGGGCCAGCGGCTCCTGATAATAGGTAGCTACGGCCGGAAAAAGAAATTCCTTGTGCTTTTCGACAGCACTCTTCAACGACGTTTTTTGTTCAGTTTGTGTCATAGGATCATTTTAACCGCGATAGGCGCGAAAACAACGAAATAGGAGCAGCTTATTTTACTCCAATTTCGATCGATCGTGCGTCTATCAGACTGTAAAAACTTATCAGAGGTCGTCGACGGATAACTTAATATCCGCGTACTTCCAGGCGTTGCGATATTCTTTACGTATTGTCGAAGCCTCGTCCTTCTTTCCCTGAGCGTCGAGGGACGTCATCAAGCCAAATAGAGAACGGCCGCTGCCGGGGTTACGTTTGAGATCCTCGCGGAAAACCTTCTCGGCTTCGGCGTTCTGCCCGTCGCGGAGAAGTGCTCCGCCGAGATTCTCCCTGACCGGTGAGACGGAAAGCGGTGGCTCGGAATAGCCAAGTGTGTCCTCGGCGGCGACTGCCTTTTTTAGAAGCTCGATTTCCGCCTTTTTGTCGCCACGATGCCGGGCGATCGCCGCGTCAAGACGAGCATCGTCCATTTTACGAAGTGCGGAGGAGTCGCTGTTTTTGGCCCTTTCAGACTCTGCCTTTGCCACATCGCCTGTCGCAGCATATGCCATCGCCCGTGCCCAAGTCCAACTCGTAAGTGTCTGCGGCCTGCTATCCGCCGGAGGCATATCTGACTTGAGAATATCATCCCATCGGTGAAAGCGAACCCAATAGCGCGGCCGTTGATCATTCCATCGCGGGGATTTGTCGACTCCAAACGATCTATCGAGTGTGTTGGATGTTTTTGCAAAATTGCCCTGCATCCCATAAGAGAACAGTAGAAAATTGAAGACGTGATTGTAATGCCAGAGCCTGAATTCCTCGGTCAAGGTATCGGTCGGCATCGTGGCGGTCGCTTCGTTCGACTCGACCGATTTTTGAAAGTTACCCGACCGCACATAGATATGCGCAGGCATATGGACCAGATGGCCAAATGACGGCGTAAATATCTTGAGCCCGCGAAGAGCATCCGCCGCCGCGATCGCTCGTTCCGGCTGGAGCGACTCTTCGACCGCGTGGATATATATATGCGTCAGCCCGAGATGCTTCGGATGGAGTTTGAGCCCGGCTTCGAGCACATCGAGCATCTCCTGCCATTTACCCACCGGCTTGCCGTCGCTCGTCCAATTCGAATATCCCGCCGCGTAAAATATGCTGAGTGCATAGAGTGCCGCGGCATCCGCGTCCTGTGGTGAAGCAGTATATACCGGCTTCATGGCCTCTCTATAGGCTCCTTCGGAGGTGCTTCGGTTGTAACCATTTTCCTCCGGCAATAGCTTTGAGAGAGCTTCGATATAGATTCGGTCAGACGGCGGAGCCGTCATCGACATGGCAGTTTTTATTGCCTCCCTAGCCTCTTTTAGTCGCTTCTGATCGCCCGCGTTTCCGCCGCCCGTACTGCGCGGATATGCGGCTAGAGCAACGCCCCAGTATGCCATCGCGAGCTGCGGGTCGAGTTCTGCCGCCCGCCGAAACGACCTTACCGCATCGCCGTCATTGAACGCGTAATACAGCGTCAGTCCCTGATCGAAAAAAGCTTGTGCCTGTCTATTCGACGTCGCGACTTTCCGGTTAGTTATTGCATCGGTCGAGATCAGCTGGATCGGCGTTGTCAGGGATTGCGTCTCAGGCCCCTGATGGTCAACATGCTGTGCAATCCCAAATGCGGCGGAGAAAATAAATACGGCGGCAGCTTGAAGTATGGTTCTCATTTGAAGGTTTCGCCTCGGTGGTTGGATACTACCGAGGCAGTTTACGCGAACTCATTTAGAATAGCGAACCCGCCTTGTCCCGGACGTATTCGGACTCGCCTTTTTGACTAGAATAAGCGGCTGGATCGCTACTGCAGGAAAATGCACTCTCACTCTAACCCCGGATTTCTCAAAGGCGTAATTTGCTCCATCGGCTCATTTTCTACTCTGCCGACCTGTTGGCCTAGAAGATCGTAGATGCTGTCTGTCTGTGGAGCCCTTGCAAGTGATCTTTTATAAGCTGCGATCGCCTTTTGACGATCGCCAATTTTCAGGTATTGATTGCCAAGTTCAAGACTTACAAAAAAACAGGAGTCGTCGAGAGCAAGCGACCGTTCGATACCCTCGATACCGGCCGCTATATCCGGCTCGTTTACATATATTTTACCGTAAACCGCCCGATAAAAAATGGAGCGAGCTAATATCGCCGTCGGCCGGTCAAACGTCCCCTGAAAGATGAATAAATTGCCCAACCGCTTTGTGGGCGAGAAGCTTCGAAAAGGCCTGCCGACATCCCACCATGTGCCTTCGCCCAATTCATTGGCACCGATCATGAACGTGCCGGTGATCTTTTCCGCCTCGAATTTCGGATCATCACGCTCGTGATCGTGGCCCACATAGTCCATACCGCGGGCTTTAATATCCGCCTCGTTCGAGAAATACGCCAGAAATGGGACCTCGCCTACGGGTTCGAGCTCCGCATGGTAAAAACGCGCAGCCTCGCCTATTCGCTGGCTCAGATCAACGCCTTCGTCGTTAAAATACTTATAGCCGTTCGCAGATCCGCCCGCCAACTCATTAAAATATTCCCAAGGCCGTAACTGCGGCAGGGCCGAGACACAGGCGACTCCGACGAGCAAAGCGACGCCGCCGTAGGCAAGATAGTTTCGCGAACGGACAGCCCACCACATAGCGGCAGCTCCGAGAACGGCCATGAGCGGAAATATCGGAAGTGCGTGTCTGATACCTGCATAGCTGGAACCTCGCATTAAAAAGAACATAAAGATCGCCGAAAATACGGTGAGAACGAGGATCGGCATCGCAAATTCGCGTGGCATCCGCCGGCCAACGAGGAGTACAATGCCCGTCAAACTCAGCAGCAGCAGACCTATTGGCAGCTTTACGGTCAAAAGTCCCGGAAATAGATAGATCGGCCCTTTGGAATAGTAGTCCTGGCCAAAGGCCCTAACCTGTATTGCCCGCCCTTCGAGACCGGCACGCACTGTGTCGGCAAGCCCCCAGATATACGAGCGGGGAAACATGTACACACTTAACGTGGTGTTCAATATGCCGCGATACACGGGAGACTTGATATCGCTGATCTTTTCAGCCAGCGGGCGATTAAAGGTTTCGTCCGTCGAACCCGGCGTTTCGCGGAAATGAAAACCATAGAATGCCCACAGGACGATGATGCCGCCGAGAACGGCAGTGGCAGTCAGGCCGACACGCTTTGCTCGAACACTTGCCGACACGCCCTTTTGCGAGACGACCGCCATCGTGACCCCAATAAGTCCAACAGCGAACAAGGTTATTATCCCGGAATGTTTGGCACTCAATGCGACACCGACACCGATCGACAGCAAAATGAGGTCGACGATACGCCACGTGCGGAAGGCGTGAGCGGCAAGCAGAATTGCCGTTCCCGAGGATAGTGCGACCGGCAGATCGGTCATCACGACCGGCATATGCGCGGCGACGGTTGGGTCGATCGCTAAAAAAAGCAATGCCGCGACGGCAAAGACATCCCCAAATATACGCCTGACCGGCAGCGTGAAGGCGAGAAGTAACAGCCCATTTAACGCAAACATGGCGGTTCTGGCCCGCGTTTGCAATACAAATGGATCATTGTTCTCATAGGCGTCCTTTTCAACAAACGTTCGCTCATCGTCCTTGTCCGAAAAGGTCCGGAACGGCGACAGGTTATACCCCAACATCGAGACATATGCCCCCGTCCATAATTTTGTCAGCGGCGGCTGTTCCGGATTCATTCGGAAGTCACCAGTCCGAACGTATGCAACCCCCGCACCGATGTGGTAGGCCTCATCAAACGTAAAACTATCGAGGCTGGTCGCGATACTTGAACGAACGATCGCAGCGGCAATAATGACGAGAACGAAGGCGGAAAATATCGCATGTCGTCTAAGAGCCCAGCGGCGTTTCTTATCGGGCTTTGGATTATTCATTTTTTCCATAGGTCTCACCGCGTTAGAAGAGATCATTTAAGGGCAACTATTTGTATTCAGTGGCCGATCTGGACATCGTCGGCATTTCGGGCCAATCCTTCTTACCGTGTGAAAAAATACGTTGATTATACGATAGTTGACGACAAAACGGAGGTGATTAGCCGATGCAGCAGTTCCTGATGAGAAGCTCGCCGAGGTTGGACTAAATATTCGAGCATCACCTGCTCTACGCCCTTGTTACCAACTGATCTCGCTGGCTCAAAGCTAAACAATTTCCTTGACCGCGTCACCTAGTTAAAATTACTATCCTAATGGCTCCTAAACTCACACCATCTCAGGAGGAAAGCCGTGCAATCCCAGTTCACATTCAAACGGGTCTCCGTGAGACTCTTCTGTGGCGGCCTCTTAGCGACGTCATTGCTTATCACCGCCAACGCTCAAAGTGGGCGGGCCCTGTACGACAAGATCAAGGCATTTTCGCTCACTGGCGGAAAGGCTGATGTCACCGCGCTTGCTTTTAAGCGCGACCGGGTCGAAATGCTGCTAACCGGGACCATATATTTCGCCGCACCCATCGACGGCAGGGTGACCGGAGCGATATTTGTCGGACAGGGCACGTTTCGGGCCGCCGTGCCGGCGAGCGACTTTGAAAAGGCGAACGTGAAACGGCTGCTCGGCACCGACGACAAGATCGAGACCGAGTTTACCTCGGCCGTCTTCAAGTTCTCAGACGAGTCGTACGAGCTCCTAGGCAAGAGAAAGGTCGACGGCCCCGCTCCCGCGCAAGCTCAAGACATGGCGTCCGAAATAGATACGCGGATCCTGAAAGAGACGGGTGCCAATATCTCGGCTCGCGTGGCCCTATCGATCGTGAACAAGGAATCGCCGGGATTCTTTTTCGCCAATTTTCGAGGCGGCAAGCTCGGAGACTTCTCGTATGTCTACGATCACCAAAACCGGATCCCGACCGCCGCTTTCGGCATAAATGCGGGCGAAAGAGGGATCATCTTCAGGTATGACACCTTCTCGCTCGGCAATGACATTTTGATGGCTTTTTACGCCTTGTCCGACTACGAGCGAGGGACCGCTCCGTACTCGGACCAAAATGACCTCGTCGATATCACTAACTACGATATGAATATCGACTTGCGTCAGCCGAGAAAGGCGCTGGGACTCGACGCCAAGGCCACGATGCAGAGCAAAGCCGCCGACCTGCGAGCGATTCCGTTTTCGGTCGGCGAATCGCTCAGCGAATACGACAACCAGAGATTGAAAAAGCAGATGCGGCTCAAATCCGTTCGGATGGGGTCCACGCCACTTGAGACCGTTCAGGAAGATTGGGAGGGCGGCTTTACGGTATTTCTCCCAAATTCGCTTGCCGCAGGACAGTCATTTGAACTGGAATTTGAATTGGCTGGAGATTTTTTGCGCCAAACAGATGTTTGTGCGGACTGCAGCTATCCTATCTCCAATCAATCATGGTATCCGCGACACGGCTATCTCGATCGTTCAACCTTTAACTTTACATTTACGCATTCGAGGAAATTGAAGGTCGCCAGCGTCGGTTCGCGAATGAGCGAGACGCCCGATCCGGCGGACAAGGACGCTGTGGTCACGAAATATTCGATGACATACCCGGTCGCTCTCGTGACGTTCGCTCTCGGGCTGTTTGACCGGCACACGGACACGATCAAATGGGATAATGGCGACAAACCGACGCCGCTCGAATTTAACTCGTTATCCGGCGGAACAGTGGCCATTAAAGAGGATTTTATTCTTGCGGAGCTAAATAACTCGGTCCGCTATTTTCAAAATATTTTTGGCAAATATCCGTATGACTCATTCGGGGCCGTTTTTCATCCTTATGGTTTTGGACAAGGCTTCGCCACGATGCTGACGATCCCGAACGCGGACCGGGCGACAAAATACACATATCTCTTTATATCTCACGAGACAGCCCATCAATGGTGGGGAAATATCGTGGCCTGGCGGTCGTACCGCGATCAGTGGTTGAGTGAGGGCTTCGCCGAATACTCGGGAATGCTCTATGCCGCAGAGAGAGAAAAAGGCAAAACAATGCTCGAAATTGTCGACGACAAACGGCGGTCGGTTAAAGATCCGCCAATGACACCGACCGGGCCCGGCAAAGGAAAGCTCACGGACGTAGGCCCGCTAATTCTCGGCCATCGCCTTGAAACAAGAAAAACGCGTGGTGCCTATACAGCACTTGTCTACGACAAAGGTGCGATGGTGCTCAGAATGATCCACTTTCTGATGACCGACCCCTCAAACCGCGATGGAAAGGCATTTTTTGACATGATGAAAGATTTTGTTGGGCGATACAAGAATAAGGTCGCCTCGACGGATGACTTTAGAATGGTCGCAAACGAGCATTTTGCGAAAACACCCATCGCCCAGAAATACCATTTGACCGATTTAAATTGGTTTTTTCGCCAATGGGTGTATAGCACGGAATTACCATCCTACCGATTGAATTATCAAATCCAGGACCAGCCCGACGGTTCGGTCGTCGTCACCGGCACGGTAAATCAGGACAACGCGGGCCCTGACTGGTTCATGCCGCTGCCTGTCGTTTTCAAATTTGGCGGAGACAAATATGCGTACGGAACGGTCGCGGCTTTAGGGCCGAGTGCACCTTTTACGATCAAACTCCCGATCAAACCAGAAAGCATGGCACTCGACCCCGATCGTTGGGTGCTGTCGGAAAAAACGTCCTCAAGCTCAAAATAGATAAAGCGGCCGGGACCATTAAGTCCGGCGGCCGCTGGTTTCTCTATCGAGCACTCAAAACAGCGAGCCCTTATCATCCGCACCCATCATCGCCTTGCGAACCAGCGGGATCGGCGGGCCTCCGTAGGAGACAAAAGCGTCGTGAAACTGTTTCCATGCACCGCGTCCGCCTCGTGATGCGCACCAGTCTTCTCGGAGCTTCATGATCATAAGCTTGCCCATTGTGTAATTAAGATACGCAGGATCGAAGGTACCGCGATTTGACTGCTGTTCGGCTTCGCCCTCGGATCGCAGGCCCTGTTCGATGAACATTTTCTTTGAATCTTCGACGGTCATACCTTTCGTGTGCATCCCGATCGCGGAAAGGAACCGGACATCACGGAGCAGAGCTTCCTGCAGTTGGCCGATGTGCATCTCTGGATCGCCTGCTCCGAGGCCGGCATCGTACATCATTTCCTCGGTGTAATGAGCCCAGCCTTCGGCGAAAGCATAGCCGACAAACACCTGGCCAAATTTCGACTTCGACCGGTTGGCGTGCAGGAACTGTACGAAGTGTCCCGGATAGACCTCGTGAACCGAGGTGAATAGCAGGCTTCCTTTGCCCGGAACATATGCGTCTTGTTTTTTCTTATCCCATTTCGGGTCCGGCGGCGATACGTAATAAACCGACGGCAAGTTTGTCTCGTAGGGGCCGGGAATGTTTATGTACGCAAAGTTCCATGCCTTGTACGGCGGCGCCGGAGCGACCTTCGCCTCCTCGGTTCCCGGGATGGTGATAATGTCCTTTTCCTGGATAAATTTCCGCAGGTCGCCGAGTTGAGCCCTCGCTGCTTCGGAAACATCCTTGCCGGCAGCTTTGTTGGCTGACGCTTTGTCGCTGCACTCGATCAGTGTCTTTCCCGGAGCGTATTTGTCACATTCGGCCTTGGCCGCGTCGAGGTTTCTTTGCAGGTCTTTCTTGCCGATCTCTTCGAGTTGGGCGAGGTCGATATCGACGCCCTCGGTCTGTTTTAGCATCGCCTTAAACTTTTCAGGCCCAAGCTGAAAATTATCGTTCGCGGTCTTTTCCTGTTCACCGAGCCACGCGTCAAACTCCTTGACCGCCTTGATCGCCCCGTCGTTCGCTTCCTTAAATTCCTTTTGCGACGCCTCGTCCTTGACAGGTTCAAACACCTTCACAACATCCTTGGCCATAAAATCGGAGAGCCCGCCGATCGTCTGCCGTCCGATCTTTACCAGGTTTTTCGCCATCGGTAATTTCATCGCGGTTTTGATCTGCTGCAGGGCCGTCGGCAGGTTCTTCGCGTAAGCCGAATAGCCCTTGATCCGCGTTTCGATCGGAGCGTACGGCCGCGAAACATAAAAGTCCGGATCGACGGCATCTGCATAAAAATAAGGGTTCGTGTGCGGTTGGTCAGCCGTTTCACGCCAGAAAACGTCCTTGTCGATCTGGGAAATTACATAACGAAGTTCTGCTCTCTGACGTTCGTCGAGATCTACGTCATGGAATTCGCCCGCTTTGTCCCGCTCGGCCTTAAGCCGGACAAGTTCTTTCTTCAGCCCCTCCTCGCTCCAATCAGCAAGTTTGCCGTCGTACTCGTGCTTACCCTGATAAGCGCCGAACTGCGGGTTCGCATCGAAATAATCCTTAAGAAATGAATCTACAAACGCGTCCCATTTCGCATTTGACGGCTTCTCAGCGGTTACGTTCGCAGGCTGGTTCGACCCCTGATTGGTGGACGCACCGCCGCCGCATGCTGAAAACAGGAAAGCTACAACGATAAGAAAGGCAAAGGTTCTTATTTTCATACTGTTATCTTACGTTAAAACTCGGATTGAGTTTAATATCCGACAATAGGTGGCCGATCATAGCGATCGGGGTCATAGCGGCCCGGACGACATCTCTTCTGAAGAAAGCGAGAAGCCGCACAGACTTGCAGTGAGTGATAAGAAGATCCGAACGTTCTATCTTGAAGTTAGCCGCCGGAGAGGCCGCCCAAAAGCAAAGTTTGCAGCGGCCAGGAAGCTTCTCATTAACTGCTACATCATGCTTCGTGACGGTATCAGTTATGAGGAATTCCGCCGGCGGGGCGAAGTTGGCTTGTACGAGGGGTCAGGCAAGCTGGGCATCAAAGACGCCGCCGATCCTGGGAGGCCTGATGGTATGGCCAGCCATTTTCGAGTAGTCGAGAATGAGCCGATTCAGATTTCATGTAGCGGGCACGAAGAGATGATGGGATCGCCTAAACATGGCGTAAGCGATATTTGAAAGTAAATCTAACTTTAAGGAGGCAGGTTTGTTCGATTGTCAAAAAAACTCAGACCAACACCAAAAGCACCTCATGACGGTGCAGGAGACGATAGTGCCCTTGACTTGACACGCAACTTTCATAGATGCCCCCCCCATTCGCTTTCAATCGTTTTCCTTAACGATGAGCGTTCCGGTCGCTAGGTTCCGTGCGCTGCCATACTTTTAGGTTCCCTTCAGTATTCGGTCAATATAGCAACCGCCGGGTGTTTAGAAAATGAACCAAGTAATGAGCAAAGAAGGCTTCCGTTCATGATAAAACCGATTACGGCGACAATCTTGATGTAATGCGGAGGCTCGTCCACGGATTGAGCGGTGGCGTGAGCCTACGGCCCGAAATTATCGAACCATATTTGAAACACGAGCAGCGACCAGACCGCTTTGGCACTTGCGGCCAAACCGGACTCGACGCTCTTTAAGTGCTTTTGAACGACCAACGAATCGAAGATGCCCTGTTTCTTCAAACGATGGGAGTCCAATAAGTCGTGAGCTAGCGGGTTCAATTTGCCTCTGAGCCACGACGCAACCGGAATTCCGAAACCTGTCTTCTTTTGCCAAATTGTCGAATCCGGTAAAACGCCGGACATCGTTTTTTTCAAAACAAATTTTCCGGTCCTGCCGAATGCGAATCTCGGTGTATCGCATTTCAACTTAAAATTGCGTGGAAGCTGGGCCGCAAATTGGACAATGCGACGGTCCAAAAACGGAGACCGAATTTCGAGGGAGACCGCCATACTGGCCCGATCTACTTTGGTCATTATGTCCTCTGCCAAGTACGTATTCATGTCGAGGAATTGCATCCTTTCGATGATGTTGTTCGAAACAACCGCTGTATCAAATTCGCCCTTATCGAACCACGTACGAGCTTCGGCGTAAATATCCTGTGAGTTTGGGTCGCATGCTTCGTTTGTGAGAAGCGCGTTTACATCGGCATTCATGAACGATCCAAAAAATGAAATATGCCGCGCGACGGGGTCCAGATCCGATAGCGAACGGAAGAATCGTTTCGCCAGGAATTCGACCGACATATTATGTTTGCTGCTCGGCAGGCGACCTACAGCATTTTCTATTACATGGCGCCGGAGAAAATAAGGAAGCTTTTCATATTGCTCAGCTAGTTTATGTGCAAAATAGCTCGGGTACCCCGCGAAGACCTCATCCGCCCCGTCCCCTCCCAGGGCAACAGTCACCTCTTTCCTGGCGAATCGTGACAGCCAAAACATCGGGAGCATCGACGGGTCCGCGAGCGGCTCACCAAGCCACGAACCTATCTCAGAAAAAAGGCCTCCGATCTTGTCAATGCTTAACCGTTCTTCAAAATGCTCGGTTCCCAAATATTCCGCAATACGCCGGGCCTTCCTCGATTCGTCGTATGAAGATTCCTCAAAACCGACACAGAACGTCTTGATCGGCTTCGCTGAATGCTGCTGAGCAAAAGCCGCTATCGAAGCAGAATCCAGTCCTCCAGACAACATTACGCCGAGTGGAACATCCGATTCCATTCGCAGCCGTGTGGAGTCCGCGAGCAAGCTTCGCAACTCCTCGGCCGCTTCATCGATGGAAGGAACGACCTTGTTTTTCTTATAACTTAGGTCCCAGCTCGATTCGATGGTTACTCGCCCATCCTCGAGAGTGAGGGTGTGCCCGGCCGGTAGTTTGAAAATTCCTTCAAAGATGGAATAAGGTGCAGGTACATAATCGTATACAAGATACTGGCGAAGGGCGTGGTAATTAAGCTTGCGCGTCACGTCAGGATGGCTAAGTATAGCGTTAAGCTCCGATCCAAAGATCAGTTTGCCGCCAAATATACCGTAATACAGAGGCTTTTGTCCGAATTCGTCACGAGCCAGGAATAAACGCTTTTTCCTTTTATCCCATATGGCGAATGCAAACATTCCATTGAGTTTGGCGACCATTCTTTTGCCGTATACTTCGTAGAGGTGCGGAAGCACCTCGGTGTCGGTCCCCGAGATAAATCGATGGCCGAGGTCGGAAAGTTGCTTTTTTAGCTCGCGAAAGTTATAGATCTCGCCATTTTGGACCGCGACGGCTGAGTGGTCCTGGTTGAAACACGGCTGATCTCCGCCGACGATATCGATTACGGCCAGTCTTTGTATTCCGAGGGCAACGTCCTCTTCCAGATAGAAACCCTGAGAATCGGGGCCGCGATGAATCAGACGGTTGCACATGCGACGGATGGTCTCTGCATCATCCACATGATTCGCTGTCGAATAGGTATTCAAATGAGCCCAGCCGGTAATTCCACACATAAAGGGTTTCGATAAACGTCAAAGGAGTCCCGATCACGCGACCGAGCCGCATTTCGGGCTAGTCATAACTCAGAGCGTCGACGGCATCCATTCTCGCAGCCCTGATCGCGGGAAAAAGAGCTCCTATCACGCCTCCCAACAAACTGGAAAATAGGGTTATCAGGACAGAACTTGCTTCTAACGACATTTGCATCGAGGACGACGTCCGTGCCAGAACGAGAGGTATCGGTGCTGCCATAGCGATACCCAACATAACCCCAAGAAAACTAAGGACGATCGCTTCTTTGCCGATCAACACCGCGATGCCTGCGTTGGACATTCCTAACGATTTTAGGATCCCGATCTGCCGCGTCCTCTCGGTGACCGTTGTATACATCGTTAGCAGGATCACAAGAGCCCCTATGACCGATCCGACGGCGATTATGACATTCAGGAAAACGTCAATGGCTGGCACAGCTCTAACGTAAAGCTCTTCAAAATCTCTAGTGAGGATAACTCTAAGATCCGGGTAGGCAACCGCTATTCGGTTTTCCACTTCCTGTTCATCGTGACTGGGGGCGATTCTGACGAGAAACATGGTGCAATTTGCTGGCGATCCAGATTGACGCTGCATCGTCGACAAGGGAATCTTGATCCGAGCCCCGCTCGCCGGCGAATACGTTCCAACGATCGTGAACTCGCGCTCATAGATGGTCAGTACCGATCCGACAGACAGATTCTTCTGATTAGCCCACGCCGAATCAATCACCGCCTTGTCCCCCCGATCGTCCAGCCCGATGCCTTCCACGATCGTGAGCCCGGCCATCGCCGCGTAGGGTTCAAATTCAACGCCGTCGATAAGACGGCTGCCCGTCTCGCTGTCGCTTGCCGAGTCGAGGACTTGCCCCACGGGCACGACATCAGCGACGCCTTCCAAGCGTGCAATTCCGGGAACCAGTGACGTCAGCAAGCGAAGCGGCTCAGATCCGCTGATGCCAAAGGAACCGGATGTTCGGACCATGATTTCGGCCCCCACGTTCGCTTCCCGGCGAGCGTTCCCTCTGAGAGTTCCGTTCGCTAGCCCCATGGTCGCCACAATGAGCAGTACACCAAGGCCGATTCCGGTTATGCTGACCAGAGTTCGGACAGGGCGGTGAAAAACATTCGACAGCAAGAGGTTATCTCTTATCACCTTTTAGGCTGAAAACTCGATGTACATCGGACGGTGCAATACGTTAGATAACAGATTGATAATGAACACACGATTAATGGACCACTACACTTTCCGAAACCGATTCAGAAAGATCGTTCAATATATGTTTTGTAGGACGCGTTCTTGGTTGGTCGCAATGATGAAAAGATGCATAGCGGCTAAGAAGCGTTGCCTTATTCGGAACCCGAAAGACAAGCGGGGAGCCCTTGCCAAAAATCAACTAAAAATCAACTAGGGTCAGACGTGCAATCTTGCAATATTATGAAGTGCTGGCCATTGCCCGAATTGTAATAGACTGTATGGGTGAAAGTCGATGGCGGGCGAACATTATCACGAGACTTCTGACAGGCTGAGCCCGCGGCTTGCTGGCCGTAATGTTCGTTATGACCGAACAATTCGTATTTTACTGAGCAAATCTGTCTTTTTGAGCGGAACTTTCCCATTTTTGTGGGCTCGAAAACGCAGGAGATCGCGGTTTTTCTTATACGCTTCGTCGCAGTTCCTATATATTCCGTCGCGGTTCCTATATATCCGTGGCAGTTCCTATATATTTCGTCGCAGTTCCTATATATATATCGTCGCAGTTCCTAAATATGTCGTCGCGGTTCTTAGATATTCCGTCGCAGTTCTTATATTGTCCGCCGCAGTTCCTGTATTGTCCGCCGGAGTTCCTATATATTCTGTCGCAGTTCCTGTATATTCCGTCGTAGTTCCTATATATTCGGTCGCACTTCCTATATGCTTCGTGGCGGTTCCTACATGCTTCGTCACGTTGCCTATTTGCTCCGTCGCGTTTCCTGGCGAAAAAAAGGCTGCCCTTTCAGACAGCCTTTCAGAACATCTGGGTGGAGCCGTAATTATTTTGGCTTATTTGTTTTTTCGTCGATCGTTTTATTGAGCTTATCTGCGCCGGCCAGGGTCATTTTCCATACACCCTCCTCTTTGACAAAATCCATTGTTTTCCAATCGCCTTTGTCGTCGAGGTATTCCAACTGAGCCTTATCTCCCGTGATCTTCTCATTTCTCGCTTCCGCGGTTTTTGCCTGGGGGGAATCAAAGATCTCCTTGATCTGGTCATCAAGCGTTTTCTTGTCGTCCTTGGCAATGTCGGCGAGAAATTCGAGTATGTCCTTCGACATTACGCGTTTCATTCCGGCAACATCCTTCTTTTCACGCACGGCCCATGCAGTTTTGTATGCCTCGGTCGGTGTCGCCTGCGATAATTCGGTAGTCGTCTTTTCGGGTGTCTTTTCGGCAACAGTATTAGCGGAGTTCGAGTTGCTCGAATTGGCGTTCGCGGGCTTGTTCGCGTTAGCGGCTGACTGGCAGCCGACGACAAACGAGGCCGCGACTAGCGCGGCAAATAATAAAGATCGGTCGATGATTTTCACGTAATATTCCTCTCAAAAATTATAGGTCTAAAATTCGGCCGCACGCGTCGGCCAATTGAAGATTCTTGCACAACAGGACTGTATCTGACGAATATAGACAACGGTTTTGCCGCTCCCGGTAACGGCCATCCTGTGTCCACGCCGCTTTTTCGTGTAAAATCAAGGTTTTTGTATGTCTAATAAAAAACTTGGAATTGCGGTTGTCGGTTTGGGCGGCGCGGTCGGTTCGACAATGGTCGCCGGCATAGAATTGCTAAAAAAAGGACTGATCGGCACTGAGGGCCTGCCGCTAGCCGAACTGTCGGTCGACGGAATGGCGTCGTACACCGATATAATTTTTGGCGGTTGGGACATGTTCGGCGAACACCTCGCAGCCGCCGCTGAAGAACATGACGTTCTCACCTATAAACAGTTTGTCGCCGTTGCCGACTCGTTGAAGGACATAAAGCCGTGGCCGGCGGCGAGCAATGATAAATTTCTTTCGAATATCGAAGGCACGAATCGGATCGGTCCTTCATCGCATCGTGAAAAGATCGACCGCATTGCAGCCGATCTTCGGGAATTCAAAAGCGGCTGTGACTCTGTCGTCGTGATCAATCTGGCCTCGACGGAAAAGCTGCAGGCCGAAGGAAATGAGATATTTAACGACCTGGCCGCTTTCGAAAAAGCATTGGACGAAGGTTCGAGTGAGATCCCGCCGGCGATGCTGTACGCCTATGCGGCGATCGCGGAAAAGGTCCCGTTTGGCAATTTCACCCCTTCTGTTGCTGCCGACATTCCGGCGCTCATCGAATTTGCGGAGATAAAAGGCGTTCCGATCGCGGGGAAGGACGGAAAGACAGGGCAGACTTTCATTAAATCGGTAATCGCTCCGGCGTTGAGGTCCAGAGCTCTCAAAGTTCAGGGCTGGTTTTCGACAAATATTCTCGGCAATCGCGACGGGCTCGCTCTTTCAAATGAAGACTCGCTCGCATCAAAGATAAAAACAAAAAGCTCGCTTCTCGAAGACATTCTCGGTTACGAGGTCGAGGACCATATCGTTGATATCCGTTATTATCGTCCCCGCAAAGACAACAAGGAGGCTTGGGACAATATCGACGTCACCGGTTTTTTGGGCCAGCCGATGCAGCTTAAGATAAACTTTCTTTGCAAAGACTCGATCCTCGCCGCCCCGCTCGCGATCGAGATCGCCAGATGTCTTGACCTCGCCAGAATCCGAGGCGAAGCCGGCATCCAGTCGCAACTATCAGTATTCTTCAAAATGCCGATGGCAAAGGGCCGCAGACCAGAACAAGCTTTTCACAGGCAGGAAGAGTTGTTGCTCGACTGGTTGGGAAGATAGACAATTTAACAAATTCTTTCTTTTTCCTATCTTCCTATTCCCCTTTATCTCTGTAACGATCAGTCTCTAGTCGTCATCAAAGCTCGCGGACAGTTGCCGCTTTCGATTTACTTTAAGCTTCAAGACGTCCGGCCGCGAATAATGGCCGGTCGGGTCGAAGTTCTGACGCTCCGCCAGGACACGTCTGTGATCGAGCGTCGCCACGAGCAGTTTTTCCTCGTTACAAAACGGTTCGATAACCCATTCTCCGTCAGGTCCCGCAATACATGAACCGCCATCCGCGAGAAACTCCGGCGAATTTGCGACGATCGTGTCGATCCCCGGCAAATCGGCGGGAAGGTCGCTCTTCCGCATCAATCCCGAGACGGATACGACAAATGAACGCGACTCCCGAGCGATGAAACGCGTTATGTCGATCGTATTTCGCCGACTTCCCGGCCACACCGCGACATGGAGATCTTCCCCCTGTGCATAGAGCGAAGTGCGTGCCAGCGGCATCCAGTTTTCCCAGCAATTCAGACCGCCAACCGTAAATTCGCCCAATTCATGAACCCGCAAGCCATGGCCGTCACCTATCGCCCACGTCAGTCGCTCGTCATAGGTCGGCATCAATTTGCGATGGACCGAGGCGATCTCACCACTCTTGCCTATGTAAACCAATGACGCATAAATACTCTTGCCGCCCCGGTCGAGTGGCCGCTCGATGATCCCTAAATAAACCGCGATCTGCTTTTCCCTCGCGAGATCGCAGACGATCCGCAGATCGCCGCGCTCAATACAAACTGCCTGATTAACGTACTCAGCGTGAAAGTCCTTTTGAAACGAGGAGTTAAATGCCGTAACGTTTGAATACTCCAACCAGAACGGATATCCCGGAACCAGAGCTTCGCCAAAAGCGATAAGATCGCAATTATTTGCCGCCGCGTCACTAATCTGCCGGCTAACTTTTGCTAACGTCTTTTCGCGGTCGAACCAGACAGGAGCTATCTGTGCAAGGCCAATAGTCAAACTCATATGCGAAGTCTATCAAAGGTAGGCTTGCTCTCCGAACAAACAGGTTCCCGACAACGTTGCTCAAGCCAAATCGACGGAGTGAACATGGTACGTGGCATCACAACCATGCCCCGGAAAACCCGCTCCGAACCCGGCTCTGCCCGCACTGACGTAGAACACAATCATCGCCTCGACTCTGAAGATAAGCCAACGCCGAATTCATACGTATATTAACCGAAAACCGGTAGGTTAAATGATTAAGGTTGAGGCTGTTTGAAAAGGCGGCCTCTTTTTTTGGCACCGCTTATTCAGCGGGAATGCCGAATATCAATATTATCGAGGCGAAGACCGTCAGGGATGCGAAAAGGAGCAGTTTGACGATAGAGGTGTTTGACCTTCGGATGAGGAGCGCCGCAAGCAAACATTGCAGAGCATAATACGCGGCGAAAACGCGCGAAGCGTAGCTGATAATTTCATAAATATTTGCGGTCCAGGTAATGACGATCGCTATTGACACCAAGATCACGTACGCCAGTTTCGAACTTATCTTTCCTTTCGTTACCTCCTCGGCCAAACCGCCGCACCCGTTAGTATCGGCAACCGCGGCGCTGAATTGCGATGCAAGTGCCGCAAAAACAAGCAGAAACGGCAGTATAATTGCCACGGATCGCATCATACCGATAACGGCGGTTTCCTTCGTTCCAATATTGTTTTCCGAAAACTCAACACTGGCCAAACCGATAAACACCACATAGATCGCGGTGGATATCCATTGCGAATATTTCATCGTGGCGATTCTCGTCTTTGCGTCATAGGCTTCTTTCAAATACCGCGACGTCTCAAAGCCCTGAACTGTTATCAACAGGCCAAAGGCGATCCTGACCGAGTGCCAGCCGAAATTTCCGTGGTTCGGCTGTAAAGCACCCTGAAACGCAAGACCGGCAGCATGATATGACATACCGACGAGCATCCCGGCGATGATCGAGAGCTTTACTCCAACCGAGACCTGCTCGGCACTCTCTAACCCCCTCAATCCGCGGATCCATCCCAGCAAGCCCACGAGAATGAGCGCCGCAGTGGTCACGATCTTTGCATTTACGGGTGTATCGAACGGCGTCAGGCTGACAAAGAAAGCTCCGAGCAGATTGAGGTAATAACAAACAGAAACGACGTAGGCGAATGACAGTACTGTCGATGCGGTCTTGCTTATTATTCGTTCGCCCTTCAGTAGCGGCATCAGGTTGCCGTCATTATTTAAGATCGAGATATTGCTCCGGATCGCGGAACCGATCGCATACGATGTCAGGCAGAGGCCCGCCATCACCAGGATCGCATTCCGCCCAAATTCCCTGACCAGGATCGGAGCGAGTATGAGAAATCCGCTCCCGATTATCGACGCAAGCGGCGTTACCGTCGCCCGTGCATTGTCCGTTCTTAGCAGACGACTACGGAAAACAAAAACGAGGGTCAACAGCACTGACGCGGCTACAATGATATCGACTATCGTAATATCATTCATATTATTTCTTCGACAGCATTATAGTCTTTCCGCCGGCTCTTTCGTCTTGCTCGTTTCGTTTCTCGGACTTAACTACTCTGTCGCCATCGAACAAGATATTGCACTCAACGAAGCTTATTGCTGCCTTATCGGTGTTTTTGATTTTGTGTGCGTTCCCGAACATACAAGAAACATTTCATCGAGCTACACTCGGCCTGAGGTAACAAAATGATCAAAACAATACCCGACTTGCCCAAAAACGTGCTTGGCTTTGAAGCCAGCGGGGTCGTTTCAGCCGACGACTATGAAAACGTCATCATTCCGGCAGTCGAAGCAGCAGACACTGGCGGCCACAAACTTCGTTTGCTCTACCACGTGACATCCGACTTCGAAAAATTCGACTTTGCTGCGATGTGGGAAGATGCAAAGGTCGGGCTCAACCACCTGACATCCTTTGAAAAGGTCGCTGTTGTTACGGATGTCGATTGGATCCGGTTCAGTTTGAAAGTATTCGCCATTGTTGTGCCCGGCGAGGTGAGACTTTTTAATAATGCAGACCTATCCAAAGCAAAAGATTGGATAGCCGCTGACGGTTCCGACCGACTCTCGGAACTTTGATAAATCCTAAAACAATATTGCCACGATCGAGATTTCACGCTATAATATTTCATAGATAAGACGTCGTCTTATTTAGGCAGATTGAATTTGGGGAGTGAAAGAATTGATCAAACGGACGAGCTCAGCTTACTCATATTGGGGATCAAATCCTTTGTCGGTTTTGCTGGCTGCGCCACAGTGTGGCGCGTTTTTTTTGAAAATGGGTGAAACAGCGGCGCAATTGGGGCGTAACTGTCGCAGATACAGTGTTTTACGTGTATCACTCAGGCGTGATACAGCCCCGATACAAGATGATACAGAGATGGATAGATAATCCTACTAACATATGATTCCGCAACGGTTTAGGGGAATTTGTGCCAGACGAGTGTCTCACCGGTCCAACGTTTTTTGATGTAAAATTGCTATGCGCAGGACGATCAATATTTCAGTTTCGGAGTCGATGCATTCGCTGATACGCGAGCGTACGCGTTTCAACAATTACGACACCGTCAGCGAGTACATCCGGTATCTGGTGCGGCGGGACAAGACCAGTGCAACCGAGCCTAAGGTCTATCCGCCGCAGAAGACGGCGAATGAATGTATAGAGGAAGCTCGTCTCTGGCTGAACGCGGAAAGGGCGGCAGAACAGATGCTGGACCGCGAAGGCCCTGACGATACATTATCACCGTAAGAAAGGTCAGCAACGCAACCCCGCGACCGCTGGCCTTTGCGTTCTTTGCGGCTTAGCGTGAAAATGTTATTTCGTACAAAGTCGCAAAAAGACCATAAGGAAAGAATCATCAAAATGAGCTTAAATTCAATTTCGTTTCGCCTGTCCGAGTCAATTCAAAATGCCGTCGATGCTGAGTTGGTACAGTGGACTGGCAGCAAGAAGATCGAGCGTGTCTGGTCAAAGGACGCCGCCGTCTGGAGCGGCGACGACGAAGCGAAATGGCTCGGCTGGCTCGATATTGTTGAGCAGGAGCTCGCCGATCTGCAGAAATACCGCGATCTTCAGACCGACCTTTCGACGGCTGGATTTAAGGATGTTCTGCTGATGGGAATGGGCGGTTCCAGCCTTTGTCCGGAAGTATTGGCAATGACCTTTGGGAAGGCAAACTTTCACATCCTCGACTCGACCGTTCCCGCACAGATAAAGACGGTTGAAAATAAGCTCGATCTTGAAAAGACCCTTTTTATCGTAGCCAGCAAATCGGGCTCGACGCTCGAACCAAATTGCTTCAAGCAATATTTCTTTGACCGCGTTTCGCAAACGGTTGGGCGCGAAAATGCCGGGAAGCAATTTATCGCGATCACCGATCCCGGCTCGAAGATGGAACAGGTTGCGAAAGGCGACGGCTTTCGTCACATCTTTTACGGAAAACCATCCATCGGCGGCCGATTTTCTGCACTGTCGGCGTTCGGAATGACGGCTGCGGCTGCAATGGGACTGGATGTTGAAGATCTTTTGACTCGTTCGAACGAGATGGCGACGGCTTGCCATACGGAGGATCCGCACGAAAACCCGGGAGCCTTACTCGGCCTGATACTTGGTACGTGCCACACACAAGGACGCGATAAACTCACGATCTTCACCTCGGCGGATGTCCACGATCTCGGAGCCTGGCTCGAACAGCTTATTGCCGAATCGACCGGCAAGATCGGCGTCGCGATCATTCCGGTCGATCGCGAACCGGTTCAGTCGGCGGCAAGTTATGGCGACGACCGGATCTTTGCGTTTCTGAGCCTCAAGGGCGATGAGTCTTGTGCTAAAGTCCGCGAAGAAATAGCCGCGGCCGGCCACCCGGTACTACAGATCGAGCTCGATACCACCGACAACCTCGGCCAGGAGTTTTTCCGCTGGGAATTTGCTACCGCGGTCGCCGGATCGATCATGCGGATCAACCCTTTCAATCAGCCCGACGTCGAATCGGCGAAGATCGAGGCCCGAAAGTTAACAGACGAATATGAACAGACAGGCAAACTGCCGGACGAGGCTCCTTTTTTCGAAGCCGAAGGATTGTCCTTGTTTACAAGCTCCGAATATGCCGAAGACCTTCTACGCGTTTCGGAAGAGCACACCGCAGCCGCGATCATTGATGCACATTTGTCGGGCATCGGCGATGGCGACTATTTTGGACTTCTCGGATACGTTGAAATGAACGCGGAGAACGATGAGGTGATGCAGGGGATTCGCAAATCGGTACTCGAAAGATACGAATGTGCAACATGCCTCGGCTTCGGCCCAAGGTTTCTTCATTCCACCGGCCAAGCCTATAAAGGCGGAGCAAATAACGGAGTGTTTCTGCAGGTCACCTCGGATGATGCCGATGATCTGCAAGTTCCCGGTCAAAAATACACCTTCGGCGTCGTCAAAGCGGCTCAGGCACGCGGGGATTTTCAGGTTCTGCTCGACCGAGGCCGCCGCGCCTTACGGGTTCACTTGGGCAAAGATGTTGCGGACGGCCTTCGCGAACTATCTGTTATTATTTGACGACTCCCTACGGCCTGCTCGCCGTGACCCGCAAAATGTGCGTCTGCATTTGCTGCTGATTCACTGACGCAGACAGTTGCCCCGCAACCACGTTCGCTGGAGCTATCAGAGTCTCGATATGCGTAACCTTGTCCGCCGAAACGATCGGTTTGGAAAGTCCGAGAGTATAAAAAACCGGCGAATTGCCTTGGTTCCACACCCTTGCGGCGATGCCGTGATCGATGCCGTCCTCGGCGGGCTTTATGCTCCATAGCAGCACGTTCGGATCGGAGATCTGGACAAACGAGAAACTCGCCGCCGGGTAGGCTCGTGTCTGAGTTCCCAGACCGCTGATCATTCCGGTAACCAGGGGGTTTTGGTGTTCAAGCGAAAATTTCATCGCCGATGTCTGATCAAACGCTCCGTGGGTCCGCAACGCAAATCTCTGTAGAAAATAATTGTCGCCGCCCTGATTGGGGATCCCCAGCGAAGCACCGTCGATCTGGCCGCCGGCAAGTACGTTGATCTGGGGAGTGGCGGTATCTAAGTTACTGGAACTGCTCGAACCCAACTGCATAAAATAGTCATCCCAGTTCGACATAGTCACGCCAAAATTGTTTGCCGCGCCATCGTTGATGTCGGCGAAATGGTTCAAAGTCAGCCAGTCGTAGCGAGCATTTTTCGGTGAGTAATGGCCGCCGTTAGCAATCAGTTTACCTCGTATCACGGCTCCAACTTCTTCATGCCAAACGTCGGGCGAGTTCAGGTCAAATGAATAGCTCCACGTTTTAAGGTCGCCGAAATTTTCGTTGATCTCATTTTTAACGTCCACGCGGTCCAGATCACGATAAAGAGTCACACGCGTCGTGTGCCGCACCGGACTCGTCGAGATCGCTCGCAGCGTCACACTTGCCGGACCGGCGTTTTCGACTGTTACTGTGCCGGAACGGTTTCCGCCGAGGTCGTTGAGCACCTTGCCTGCTATGTTCCTAACGGTTTCGCGGTTGCCGCGGGTCTTGTCGATGAGGCTCGTGATCGCTCCGTCGGGAGCAACCGTTACCTTGTAGATACTGTTTTCGATCACCTGTCCGGCAACTGTCGCCGCATCCGATGTCGCTGCGGCCGCTCCGTTTCGGATCTCAAAAACCTTGTATCCGCCCGAAGGAATATTCGAGGCGAGCACACGCAGAAAATGCTGAGTACCAAAATGAACAATTTGGGAACGCACCTCAAGGCCGGTCGAGACGTCGACGACGAAGACCTTTCGGTTAGCCCGAATTGGAACATCGGCGAAGTCAGTTCTCACCCAGCTAAGCGGATTCATTACGAAAAATCGATCCGCATTTCCCGTCCGTGAAACTAGTTTGCCTAGTTCCATGCGGGCATCGTCGTACAGTTTGTCGACATACGACGTGATTTCCTGTTCGATCTGACGCTGCCACGCAGCCCGTTCATCCCGCGTGATCCGTCCGTCGGCCGTCCAGTCGTGTTCGAAGTATAGGCCCATGTCGATCATAGCCCGATCGCGGGCCGCTATTCGCGACGCCATGAACGTTGGCTGCTCCAACGCCACCATTGTGGCCATTGCTTCTGCGCTCCGCAGCTTTTCAGTCGAACGCTTTACCCGGGCCGAAACCTCGGACATCGAGGCGACCAGGGCATCCCACTCATTGCCATACGACGCGGAGTATGTCGGGAGGCCCGCTCCATAATTGGTTTCGAAATCGCGGAAAAAGTCCTCCTGATTCGAGACGATCAACCGGCGATTAGCGTTCGAGTTTTGCTGGGCGAAGGTTACAAACTCATCGCTGATGTATTCGAAATCATCGCCGCCGCGGCCAAATATTCCTATCGCCGGATATGTGTATTTACTCTGAAATGTCGGGCTGGTTTCGGCGAAGTTGATGGAGTTCATGACGTCATAGCCTTCGGTATAGCTTCCGAACATCACGTTGGTCGTGTACTGTGACTGCCACTTCATCAACACCTTGCTGCCATCCCTGCCGCCCAGGTAATAGATCTCGCGATCGCGATTGTCGAGTTGCGTCACCTTTGTGGCGCAATTGCACACACCTTTCCAGGAATACTTGGCCCCAGATCCCGACCAAAGCGAAGAAAGCCCGTACGGCAAAGTCTGATTTTCCTGTGCGATCGCCATTGGGAACCGAACGTTATACCGGCGTTCGATCTGCCCGGAATAGTACATGCCGCGGAGGACACTTTCGGCTGGCGAACCGCCCTGGACGAGAACGAGCGGATTTAGCGGCACGCTCATATGGCCGTCACGGACCCGATCCATAAATCGATTAAATTGCGTAGACGTGCGATTCCTTTCGTATTCCCACATCCAGAGGCTTCCGTCGGCGCTCCAACGCATCTGCGTATCCGAAGGATTCGCCTGAGTCGAATCCATCTTATTGAGGTAGTAATCGGTCATCGAGAGGAACGCGTCTCGATACAGGGCCCCATCTGCGATCCAGTAATAATCCGTGTGATCATCGGGCGCGATGTAGAAGCGCTTCTGCGCACGAACTGACTGAAGCGAGACGCAGGTCAGAAAAAGCAAAAAGATAGCCGACCGGATCGAATGAACGTAAGAGTAACGCATAAGAAACCAAAGAGATACAATCGTAAGTTACACAGCTATAAACGCAGAAAAGCGAATGTTTTCCAACATCCGCTTTCCCGGGCAAATTTTGATTTTTCCTAAGCTACGGCTATTCGTAGCCGAGAGCGTCGACCGGATCCAACCGGGCGGCGCGAAGCCCCGGATAAAGGGCACCTATGATCGCACTGATGATACCGACAATAAATATGCTGAACACAACCGACGGTTCGATCTTAACGTTCAGCGTCGTCCATTTGTCCAGTCCGATGCTCAGAATAAACGTCGCAACCAGGCCAAAAACGATACCCAACAGGCTGATCAGCAGCGCTTCCTGCACGATGGTCCATGCGATCTGCGTATTCGACATTCCGAGCGATTTCAGAACACCGATCTGTCTCGTGCGCTCCGTCACCGTCGTATACATGGTCAGCAGGATGATAAGAGCACTGATCGCTCCGGCGACGCCAATGACCACATTTAGAAATACATTCAGGGCGGGAAACCCCGACATATAAAGTTCCTCCAGATCGCGTGTGAGCATGACCTGGTTGTCGGGAAATCTGCTGTGAATATTCTCAGCTACAGACTCTTGATCAAACCCGGGCTTGATCTTAACGAGTATTGCCGAGGCCTTGCCTTCGGCCCCTAGTTGTTTCTGCAGCGTCGAGAGCGGTATCTTTGTTCGGGCGCCGGCTCCCGGCTCAAAGATGCCGACAAGCGTGAAGTTTCGCTCGAACATCGGCAACTGTTGGCCAACGCTGAGCTTATTTTGCTGAGCCCACGCGGTGTCGCAAATGACCTCGTCCGTATTGTCTTCAAATTTTCGCCCGCGCACGATCACCATGCCCGCGATGTCGGCGTAGCGGTCAAAATCCACCCCGTCGATAAGACGTGTACCGGTTTGAGCGTCGGAAACCGAAATAGTGTTCTGCCCGATCGCGACCGCCGCTGCGACGCCTTCCGTTTTTTCGATATCAGCCGCCAATGTCACGGGGATCCTCAGAGCCTCCGAGCCGCTCATCCCGAGACTGCCCGATGCCCGCACCATGATCTCGGCGCCAACATTAGCTTCACGTTTTGCCCGGTCGCGCAGGCTGCCGTTGGCAAGCCCAACGGTAAAAACGATCAACAAAATGCCAACACCAATACCCAACACGCTCACAACTGTGCGGGCGGGGCGGTGAAGCATGTTTGAAAAAACGAGACTATTCATCAATAAATAGCCCCATGGCTCTAGCCAGGGGGCATCGGAATCAAAGGCGAACGGGTCTTAGCCCAAAGGATTCAGCTAGCGACTAAAGCCACGAGTTCAAACGCCAACAAGTTCGTCTTCCTCGACCAGGTACGGAGACGTTGCAGGAGCGTCCAGGTCCTCCGAAACGATCTTCGCTATGATCGGCAGACTTAGGCTGCGGGTCTTGCCGATGTTAGGGACTTCATGGCCTTTTGCATAAACTGCATGGCGTCCATTGTCCTTGTACCATTCAGAAAGCGACGCTGTCTTGTGCATTTCTTCGATGATCTGACGCCAGCCGACTCCGGTGTTGTATGCGCAGAAGCTAACCTCGCCCTCCTGCGTACCGTATGGAATAACGCACATCTCGGTACGGCGGAAATCGTAGTTAAAGAGGTCCTGAAACCACATGCCCTCGACGCACAAAACACGCCATGGATCGTCGTCCTCGCGAGTCTGCATGCGGTCATTACGGTCTGAATTTGAATTCGCCGATGACGGCCTAAAAAGATTCAGAATCTGCGAGATCGGGAAGCCCTCGGGAGCCTTGGCGGCGTCGTAATTTCGCATGATAGCCATACCAAGCTGGGCCATCGTCAATTTCTTACCGCGAGCAGTGTCGGTGATGACGGACACGTCCTTCATAAACTGCTCGTAGTTAAAGAAATCAAATAGCGACGTCATCTGATTCGTATTCTTATTGACAACGATCAAAGTAAAAATGCCGCAGTTCGGATGACAGTTGCACGACGACCAGCCCCACGGAGCGTCCGCACCCTGCAGCATGTCCATCACGCTTGTAAACGCCGAATAGCTCGATAGCGGAAACCAGTCACGCAAAGGTTCGAGTACGCCATCGAGCTGCTTCTTCAGATCATGGGTCATACCCGCGAGCGTATAACGCTGAGCGATACGGTCTTTGTCGGATACGTCTTCATCCCGTCCAGTGAAGGAAACAGGCTGAAACGCGATCGTCTGGACCTTGTCGATATTCTCGGCGGCAAATTTAACAATGCTGCCGATGCCCTCGTTGTTCCAGGAATTGACGATGGTGGTGACGAGCGTCACCTTGATGCCGACCGAGGCCAGATTTTCAATAGCCTTGAGCTTTACATCAAAAAGGTTCCCAACACCGCGATGTTTGTTGTCCTCGTCGTTCGTGCCGTCAAATTGCAGATATACGCCATGTTGTCCCGCCTCTTTTGCGGCCTTACAAAACTCGATGTCCTCGGCGTATCGAATCCCGTTTGTCGCGGCCAAAATGCGGTAAAAACCTATCTTCTTTGCGTATGCTACTGATTCCAAAAAGTGCGGAGCGATCGTCGGCTCGCCGCCGGAGAAAAGAATGATTATCTGCCGACGAGGCTTGAATGAGACCGCACGGTCGAGAATTTCTTTGGTGTCCTGAAACGTCGGCTCGTGCACATACCCAACCTGATTTGCATCCATAAAACACGGATTGCACATCATGTTGCAGCGGTTGGTCAGATCGACGGTGAGCACCGCTCCGCGGCCGAATTTGATGTCCGATGTGCCGTGGTGATGAACGTGCTTGTCCTCAGCCGCCTTAAAATCCCGTCCGTAAAAGAGTGATTCGATACGTTCGAGAAACTTCGGGTCGGTGGCCATCACATCGACAAATTCACCATGCGTCGGGCAGGTCTTTTTCATCACGACCTGGCCATTTTCCTCGACGATCTGTGCCTTGATCTCGCCCGGATGCGAGTTCATCAGGATCTCAAGCGGTATGGACTTATTGATGACGCCTTCGCGGACCTGCTTGACGCAAGTCGGGCATAGCGAATCAGTCTCACGCGGAAATCCCAACGGCGGAGCTGTGCGTTCGTACGATTTGAGCAGTGGTTCGGCCGCCCATTTCGGCGTGATCGCCTCGCTCTCAGGCAAAGCCTTGTTCACCGCCTGAAACGCCTTCCACCCAATGTCGGCCATTTTAGAAACAGCCTTCGAGCCTTTCCGTCCTTTGCCTCCACCTTCACCGCGTCTGAAATTATCGCTAAACATAATTACCCCTCGAGATTTAGACACACCAATCCCGCCCAAATTCTAACAAATTTCAAAATTTATCGCTAATTTGGGCCCGGAGGCGACCGGTCCTATTCGAACGCCTCAAGATACTTGATGCCAGAACCGGTGTTAAAGATTACGACGGTTTCACCTGCATTAACTTCACCGTTCGCGATCATCTTTCTCAAAGCAGGCAGGCACGCCGCGCCTTCGGGAGCGGTGAAAATCCCGGTTAAGGCACCGATCTCGCCGACGGCGGCGACAAGTTCTGCATCGGTCACGGAAATGGCGGTGCCTCCGGACGCTCGGATCGCATCGAGGATCAGAAAGTCGCCGATGGCCTTTGGCACACGGAGGCCAGAGGCGACGGTCGCGGCGTTTTCGAATTCGTCGGCGAATCGTTCGCCGGCATTGAATGCACGGACGATCGGGGCACAGGTCTCGGATTGGACCGAGACCATTCGCGGCCGTTTCGAGCCTATCCAGCCCAATTGTTCCATTTCGTCGAACGCTTTCCACATTCCGATCAGACCGGTGCCGCCGCCCGTTGGATACATGATCACGTCCGGAAGCGTCCAATCAAACTGCTCGGCCAGCTCGTAGCCCATTGTCTTTTTTCCTTCAACGCGATACGGCTCCTTGAGCGTCGAAACATCGAACCAGCCCTCGGCCTCTTTTCGTTCGCCGACGATCTTGCCGCAATCGGTGATGAGGCCGTCAATGAGCGTGACGTTCGCACCGGTTTGACGGCATTCGACGATATTCGCCCGCGGCGTGTCGGCCGGCATAAAAATATGGGCTTCCATTCCCGCTTTTGCGGCGTATGCGGCAAGAGCTCCGGCGGCGTTTCCGGCGGATGGAACGGCGACCTTTTTAACGCCCAGTTCCTTTGCCATCGAGATCGCGGCAGTCATCCCTCGAGCCTTGAAACTCTGCGTCGGATTTTGGCCCTCGTCCTTGATAAACAGATCTATTTTCACAGGCAATGTTGCCGCTAATTTGTCAGTTTTGAAAATCGGCGTCCAACCCTCGCGATGCGAAACGATGTTATCCGCATTTTCTACCGGCAACACCTCGCGATACCGCCATAGCGAAGATTCACGCGTCTTTAGCGAATCCTTCGTCAGGGTCCGGGACGCTGAGTCAAGGTCGTAACGGACCAGCAGCGGCTTGCCGCAGGTAATGCACAGATTTTGAATTACGTTAGCCTCGTGGCGGAGCCCGCATAAAGCACATTCGAGATGGGTTACGTTCATATATTCATAAGTTAACCACCTTAAATAGAAATGTCACGACCGCCCGTGTGCCGAACGCGTCGTGACATCAATTTATATGTTGTTTGAGCCGAATTACCTCTTAAACACAAACTCCCTAACCAGATTGAACAACGCATTGGCACCGAGCGAGATCGACCCGGTCCTAAAGCCATCTTTCCAGTTGTAACGGGACGGATACCAGGCCTCACTCGCGATCATATTGGCTGAGTAGGTTCCAACAATACGCGGCAGCCCGATCGTTCGTTTGCCATTCGCTGTACGTGCGGTAACCGTCGAAAGTAGAGCGTTTGTGACACGCGATCCGACATCGCGTTTGGTGCTGCGGTAATTGTGGCTGTCCAGTTTTAACGCCTCGTCCATTCCGTAGATGACAGTGTTGCGAATGACGGTCTTGCCAAAATTAGAGGCGAATCTGCGCCCAAACCCATCGGTTGTGCGGCCCCACTCTTTCGGGCTATTGCCGGCAGTCGAAAATGCGGCGGCTGCTCCGACGCCCACCCAGGCAAATGGCCCAACCGTGTCATTTACAAATCGTTTGAAACGCTTGTCGGCACTCGGACGTGAGTAATCCGTCGGACCCGCAGTCGTTGAAGCACTGCTACCCGTCTGAGCCGATGCTGCCGCGCAGCCCAAGAACAAGAGGACGTGTAAAAACAAGATTATTTTCATAAGTTGTGGTTTCGTCCACTTCTTCACAGCGGATTCATTTTACGAGCATTGGTTTCAGGGCCTTATATACGTTGTCAGTCATTATCTTCTCGCCCTCGGCATTTGGATGGATACCGTCAGCCTGATTAAGTTCTTTTTTGAGTGCAACGCCTTCGAGAAGGAACGGGAGAAAAACGGTCTTGTGCTCTGTCGCGAGATCCGGAAAAATGACTGTAAAGTTCCGGCCGTAATCCGAGCCGGGCGGCGCCAGCATGCCGCACAGGAGGACTGGAATGTTCTTCGCCTTTGCCTTTCGGATGATCGTGTCGAGGTTTGCCTTGACCTTCGCGACCGGGACGCCTCGCATTTCATCGTTGGCCCCAAGCTCGAGGATCAGGACCTTGACGTTTTCCATTTCGAGGACCCAATCTATACGTTCGAGCCCGCCTAACGTCGTCTCGCCCGAAACGCCGGCATTTACCACCTCATAGTCAAAACCGTCCGCCTTTAGTTTTTCCTGCAGCAGATATGGGTACGATTCTTTTTCGAGCAAACCGAACCCTGCCGTCAGGCTGTCGCCAAAGGCAACGATCTTTGGGTTGTTTGAGATGATCTTCGGAATCGAAAGCGGCTTGTTCGCCACCTCCGACCGCTTGCCCGAGTTGCATGACGCAAACGCGACGAGCAGAAACGTGAAACTAATAAGTGCTGTTTTTCGAATAATATAGTGCATTATGCTGTGGTCTTATACGCCGAAACTAACACCAATGATGCAGGAATATTTGAAATTTTCGCAAGGCAAATAACCGATTACGATGCACCAGTCTCGAATGTTAGACTAATGGCGAATTCGGGCCGCGATTTTTAGAAAATGATCGATCTTAATAACGTAACTAAAACAGTCCGCTCAGGAACCGAGGACCTGACGATCCTCGATGACGTTTCTATTTCGATACCTGATGGCCAGTTTGTCGCTGTCACAGGAGCATCGGGGAGTGGAAAATCAACTCTGCTTGGACTGATCGCCGGGTTGGACGAGCCATCATCGGGCACCATATTCGTCGATGGCGATGAGATCACGAACCAAAAAGAGGATCGGCTCGCCAAGATCCGCAGCGAAAAGATCGGCTTTGTGTTTCAATCGTTCCACCTGATACCCAGCCTGACTGCCTACGAAAACATCATCATTCCAATGGAGATCCTCGGCATGAGCAATGCCCGCGAGCGGGCGACACAGTTGCTCGAGGACGTGGACCTGACCAATCGCGGACATCATTATCCGCCCGAGCTTTCGGGCGGCGAACAGCAGCGAGTCGCGATCGCGAGAGCGTTTGCAAATTCGCCAAAGTTTCTTCTGGCGGACGAACCGACCGGCAACCTCGACTCAAAAAACGGCCAGCATATTTTCGATCTGATGACCGAGCTCCACCGAAAGAGCGATGTAACGCTCGTTCTCGTAACGCATGATCAAACCCTGGCTCAGAGTGCTCAGCGACAGATCGTTCTCAAAGATGGCCGGGTTTTGACCGACGAGTTAAACCACGACGGCACTGTCAGTTCGCCCGCGTTGAGAGATATTGACCAGTAACCTCCCATGCGTTTCATTCTCAATCTAACCCGACGCGAGATCCGCTCATCATGGCGGAGGCTTCTCTTTTTCTTCCTGTGCATCGCGCTCGGTGTCGGGTCGGTGGTTGCTTTGCGTTCGCTCATACAAAATTTGACCAAGGCGGTTGGCACCGACGCTCGGGCACTGATGACCGCAGATTTTGAGATCACTTCGACCAACGACTTCTCGCCCGCCGATATTGCCAAGATCGAAGGAATCATTACCGCATCGAAGATCATCGAGGACCGAAACGAAGCGATC
>JBBRSH010000015.1:0-57093 GCA_038245555.1 Pyrinomonadales bacterium
CGATTGTCGCGCGGGATGGCGATCCAGTCCTTGAACCGCTCAGGAACCGGTGTCCAGATGTCGTGTATGACACTCAGCGTCAGATAACAGTACTTCTTGTCGTTCGGAGTGATAATACGAGCGGCGATGAGATCATAAACCTGCTCGATATGGATCTTTTGCTTTTTAAGCTTTTTCCATAGCGAATAGAGCCGCTTAACCCTACCTTGAACCTCCACAAACGGCACCTCATTCGCAACGAGCTGTGTGCTGATCGTTTCGCGGATCTTATCAAGGGCAGCTTCGAGTTCGGGACGACGAACGTCTATCTCCTTGGCAAGCCGCTTATATTCGTCCGGATACAGATTTTGAAATGAAAGGTCCTCGAGCTCGCTGCGCATTTTACCCATTCCCAGGCGATGGGCAATGGGCGCGTATATATCAAGGGTTTCCTGGGATATGCGGGCGCGCTTTTCCGGCTTAAGGTACTGCATCGTCCGCATATTATGCAAACGATCAGCCAGTTTTATCAGCACGACACGAACGTCGGTGATCATGGCGAGCACCATCTTTCGGACATTCTCGGCCTGCTGCTTTTCCTTGGACAGATCGCTGATATGGGCGATCTTGGTGAGGCCGTCGACAAGCAGAGTTATCTGATCGCCGAAGTAAGAACGAATCGTGTCGAGATCCACCAGGGTGTCTTCGACCACATCGTGTAGCAGACCCGTCGATACGCTTACTTCATCGAGCCGCATTTCCGCAAGAATTTCCGCGACTTCTAAAGGATGAACCAAATAAGGTTCTCCTGAAGCTCGCGTTTGACCGGTGTGATGTTTGGCTGAAAACAGGTACGCGCGGCGGATCAGATCGACGTCGGCCGAGGGCCGATTTTCGGTAACTTTCGAAATGATATCCTCGATCCTGATCACTGGGAAATTCTGGCGACGTTCCGGCGAAAAATCCCGCAACACCCCTAAAACACTCCTAAATTCAACCAATTTGCTTTTCGGGACAAAAAGGCGATGCTCAACCTATTTTAATTGAGCATCGCCAAAGTTGGAAAGAAAAATCGTCCTATTTCTTGTTCGCGGCCTTTTGTGCGTCCGTCTTGGCCGCGTCTTCCTTGGCCTGCGTTCGTTCGTCTGCCAGAGCCTGCATTTTCTTTACGACATCACTAAGCTCACTAAATTTAGCCTTGAAAGAATCGGCCTCCGTTTTGAGTCTGTCCCTGTCTGCCGTTAGTCCATCCATTTCCGCCGCACGCATAGCCTGAACCGTGAGACTAGTCTTGTACGAGCGTACCGATTCAAATATCTTAAATATCTCGCCATTGAGAGCAAGCTGAGTATCCGTCAACGTCGGGATATTCAAACTGGCCGCATTTTTGACTATTTCTGGCTCAAGAGCCATCGCTTGGTCAATATACTTCGTGCCTTCATCAATGCACCGTTTCATTGTCGCAAAGTCTTCAGGCTTTGCCGGCTTAACGAACTGAAAGACGTCCTTATTATCCTTCTTCACAGTCTTCTTTGTTGCTTCCGTGTCGGATATTTCATTTGCGCAAGTATTCGACTTAGCTGCCAGTGAACTTAGGGATCGGGCTCGTGCCGTTGGTGGATAATCTGCGCTGTTTGCTACTTCCAACTGCCACTCTCTGGCCTTATCACCTGAGTCGTCAGGATTCTTTAAATTATCGTGGAGGCTGGCGATGGCGCTGGTCGTACTGTTAACGGCCGAAAGAGCCTGATAATATTTCCTCTGCGCATCTTCAGACGTCGGCGATTTATCGTATACGGCAGTTGTTTCCTTCAGGTCCTTTAGGCTCGGAACAAGGCTTTTTTTATATTCATCCAAGGCCGATTGAGCAAGTTCCTTTTGTTGACGGTTTCCAATATATTCCGAATGAAGCGTTCGAGCTAAGGAAAGCTGAGCGGTTCTACCCTCAACGGTTTCACCGTTGGGATCTATCGAAGCGGCATACCTAAAGAGAGCTTCAGCGTCCTTAAATTTTCTATCTTTGTATGCTTTGGCTCCGTCAACCAGGTTCTTCCTGGCAATCACCCGGTTGTAATAGGAACAATTTGTCCCCAGTAAAACCGTTATTGATATAAGTGCAAGTAACCCAAAACGAGACAATCTCATCATTTGACTCCATGAAAACCCTTATTAAGCCCTCTCCTCAGACTAAAACGTCTGAGGAGTATAGGGCAGAATCGGGCAAATTTTATTCTGCTAAATCGTCAACTTGTAGACCGATCGGTGAGGCCCCAACCGATTTAACCGCGTCGATCACCTTGACCACATCGCCATAACGTACGCTTTTGGGGGACTTAATGAACAGGGTCTTCTCGACCTCATTCGACCCTTCCCGTAGGACGCCATTTCGCTCTCTCTCGGTAAAGATCTCTTTAAGCCTGTCCCGTAGTTTTTCCGTGTCGGAGACATCACCAAACGGATCATTATTCAGAGCGATCTTTGCATCCTTACCAATTGCCACGACCAACGTCAATGGATTTGGCTTAACCTGTTGCTGCGGCTGATCCTTTGGTTCTGCCGGGATCTTCGCCTCAAACCGGCTCGGTTTCAGCGGAGTGATGACCATAAAAATGATGATGAGCACGAGCAGCACATCGATCAACGGTGTAACGTTAATGGAGGGTTTGGCATCGTTGCCACCGCCACCTGAAGACATTCCCATATATTTATCTTCCTAATTCTGTACGAGATAATTCGCAAACGCGTTAAGGCTTCGCCGCTGCCGGTTCGCCGCCTTTTTTCTTGTCTGCGACCAAACCGATCTTATCTATATCCTGCTTTCGGATTGTGTCGATCGCTTTCACTACGCGTCCATATTCGACGTCCACGCCGCTCTTGATGTAAACGATACGTTTCTCCGACGTCTTGCCTTCCATCCGTTTCTTAATAACGTCGCCCAGAGCTTCGATCGGATACTGTTCTTTTCCAATATAAAAATTATTATTGTCAGGTATGGCCACAATGACCGACGTATCCTTTGCAATATCGGCATCCTCGTCCGGGCTTATCATATCGCGCGGAAGGTTTACCGACACACCCTGTTGAAGCAGCGGCGTCACGATCATAAAGATGATCAAAAGAACCAACATGACATCCACCATCGGAGTTACGTTTATCTCCGAGTTGAATTCACTTGCACCGCCAATTTGCATTCCCATAGCAGTAAATCTCCTATCCTGTTAAGAACCCTTCCGCTCCTAACTATCCTTTCAATCTTTTGGATCGCTGTTTGATGAAATAGTCGACCAATTCCGACGCCGAGTTCTCCATTTCAACACAGAAACTCGTTACCTTGCTCGTGAAGTAGTTAAACAACCACACGGCAGGCACAGCCACAAGAATACCGAAGGCCGTCGCGACCAGAGCTTCTGCGATAGCACCACCGACTGCACCAATACCGGCCGATTCGTTAGTTTTCAAAGCCTGGAACGCACCGATGATACCGACAACCGTTCCAAACAGTCCAACGAACGGAGCTGTCGAACCGACTGTTGCCAATCCAGCGAGGCCGCGCTTCAACTCAGCAGTTTTAACCGCGATAGCACGCTCGAGAGCACGTTTGGAAGCTTCCATTTCGTCAGCCGAGATATCCGTATTACCCTGATGGGCTGAAAACTCTTTTAATCCGGACGAGACAACCATCGCGAGGTGCGAATCTTTGTGCTTGTCGCCAATGTTGATCGCTTCGTCGATATTGCTGTTTTTCAAAGCTTGAGCGACTTTAGGAGCATACTGACGGGACTGTGCTTTAGCCTTGCTGTAAGTCAAGTACCGCTCGATACCTACCGCGATCATATAAACTGACTCAATGAGCAGTGTTATGATAACGCCCCAACCCGGATACGTCAGGCTTTTTGCGATATCGTATATGCCAAACGAAACTCCTTCGTTAGCAAACATTAAGAAAAAGCCCGAAATGTCCGTTGTGACCAGGCTGCCAAGAAATGTCATGATTTTTCCTCCAGAGAACTCAAAAAAATTGTTATTGATTGCGAAATATTCTGTTAGTTGAAAGAGCCGATCATCGGCCCTTTCAACAACTCAAACAACGCTATAAATTAAAGTTATACGTGATGACACCGGACACCTTTACAGGTTGACCGGAAAGCATCGTCGGACTAAACCGTGCCCCACGCGCCGCAGATTCTGCTGCTGGGCGGAGGAGCGGGTGTCCGCTAACCGCACTCGCGGAAACGACCCTGCCGTTTTCATCGATAACCACCTGGACGCTCACAGAACCACTTGCGCGAACTGCTCGAGCTGCCGGCGGATAGGGCGGCGTGGGAAGGCTTGTAGCCTTTCCGTTCAAAACGCCTCCCGATATCATCTTCGGAATCGGTTTTGGGGTTTTCGGCGGCGGCGGCGGCGCATCTTCGTTTCCACCGGACGTCTCGGTTCCACCACCTGTCGACAATCCTTCCGTTCCCCCACCCGTTACAACACGGGCCTGGTTCGGATTCACTGCGGCACCTGTATCCGCGTTGGTATCTCCAAGCTTCGTCAGACGGTCGAGACGCCGCTCAGGGATGTTACTCTTTTCCACGCTGATCTTGTCCGGGATCTTTGGAGATTCAGCCATGTTCTGAATGATCTCCTTTCTCACGTCAACATCCGGCTCTTTTTGCTTTTCAGGTTTTACTTCAGGCTTGGGCGGCGGTTCCTCATCCGGCGGTGGCGGAGCAACCAGCGTCGACAATTCGAGATCGCCGGAGCTCATACCGTAATCGTGGGCATATAGGTCACGGGTCCACAAACCCATAACAACCAGGAAGGCAACTATCAGCGTCACTACCATGAATTCGCTACGCCGAGCGTTTTCCTTCGAATTATTCTTAGATTCAACTAATTGATCTAACATTTTACTTCCTCCCTTTTTACGGTGCCAATGTAGGTCAAGGGCTACGAAACCTTATACCAATATGATGTAATAAACGAATCCCCAAGTTGCAATAACAAGGCTCTGCCAAGTACTCAACCGAGAATTCACTAACACTGTTTCGCTTATTTTCGCGTTACCTAATGCGGAAAGTATATCTTTTGCCGGTCGGACAAGCAAAAGTTCTACGACTTCCGTTCTCGTTTCAAAAAGAACACGAAAAAAGCAGACACAATATTAAATTGACCAGCAACGAAATGAAGTCTAAAAGTTTAGTTTCTGAAAGTCAAGAATAACAGCTTTGTTTTCAAGCGTTTTTCGACTTTTTTTTCAGAATTACTCTAACGTTTACGGGGAGTTACCTTGTTACCGGGCGGCGTGCGACGGAACGACGCGATGCGGTTGCCAGTTTTTCGCCCATCTGCGGTACAAGAACCTCTTTAACCCGTGAATCGCCGAGTTTGCCCTGCCACCAAATGGCTATCGGACTTGCAATTGCAATAGTTGAGTACATTCCAAGTATCAGGCCCACGAGCAATGCCAGCGAAAAGCTACGTAGCACCTCGCCGCCGAACAAGACCAGCGAGAGGACTGACAGGATGACCAATCCGGCTGTAATTATAGTTCGGGAAAGCGTCTGATTTATGGAATCGTTTGTAATGTTGAACAACGTCTCATTGCGCCGCTGCGGTATATTTTCGCGCACGCGGTCGAAGATGACGATCGAGTCGTTGACCGAGAATCCGACAATCGTAAGGATCGCCGCGATAACAGTCAGGTTGACTTCCCATTGAAAGACCGAGAAGAACGATAAAACCATCAGAACATCGTGGAAAACGGCCAGGACGGCACCTGCGGCATAGGTCCAGTCGTAACGGAACGCGATAAACAGCAAAATACCGACCAGGCCCAAAAGTGTGGCCGTAACAGCTTGGTTTCTCAACTGCGAACCCGCAACGGGATCGACGGAATCCGTTCCGATTATCTTGTACGCGGCGTCAGGATTCGAATCAAGCGTGGTCTCGCCCTCCGCTTCCTTACCAAAAGTGTCAAGTGACGTCTTGATTGCCATACGCCCCGATTGGACCTGTTCTGCCTGCTGCTGCTCCGTCTTTTCAGCCGACGTCGACTCCAGCAAAGGTATCTTGATAAGCGCTTCGTCCGGCTTGTTTGTCGACGATTGGATAACCGGGTCAGCAATGCCTGTCTTATTTAACGCCGCGCGCAGTTCGTCGTCGGACGGCCGTGAACGGAATTTTGCAGTCACGAGCGTGCCGCCTTTGAAGTCGACGCCGAGATTAAATGCATCCGTACCACCGGGCATGGCCTGGCGTCCGATAGCGGAAACCAAACCGACGAGCATGATAAATATCGAGATACCGATAAACGCTTTGCGTTTACCGAGCCAATCAATGTGAATATTCTGAAATAAGTTAAACATTTCTTACTTTCTTTAAGTTTGCTGCAGCTTAGATACTTAGTTTCTGCAAATTCGGCCGTAGGTTCAGTTCCCAGTTAAAGATCGTCCTCGAAACAAAGACGGCCGTGAAAAGGTTGATCAGCAGGCCGAGGATCAGGGTAACGGCAAACCCGCGGATCGGGCCAGACCCGTACATATAGAGGATCAACGACGAGATGATCGTCGTAAGATGCGTATCGATAATGGTGATAAACGCAATGCGAAATCCCTCATCTATGGATTTCGCAACTCCAAGGCCGAGACGGAGCTCCTCGCGGATTCTCTCGAATATCAGGACGTTCGAATCAACCGCCATACCGATGCCCAGGATGAGGCCGGCAATACCGGGCAGTGTGAGCGTAGATTTTATCATTACGAGCGCGGCGATCGTCAGGATCATATTCATGATCAACGCAACAACCGCATTGATTCCCGCTCCGCGGTAGTAAAACAGCATGAATACAATTACAAATACGAGTCCGCCGAGAGATGCCTCAACACCCGCGCGAATAGAATCAGCCCCGAGGCTGGGTCCAACGGTCCGTTCTTCTCCGTACTCGATCTTCGCCGGCAGAGCTCCCGATTTGAGCGTGAGTGCAAGGTCCTCCGCGTTGGTTTTGGAGAACTTGCCCGATATTTCACCGCTGTCAAAGATCTGGGATTTGATGAAGGCCGCCGATTTCACCTCATCATTGAGGACGACCGCCATATAGTTATTAATGTTCTTACCGGTCCAATCGCCAAATTTCTGTGCGCCGCCCGGCTTGAACGAAAAAGTGATCTGATAGTCGCCCTGTCCGCCGGTGCGTGAGACAGCTTGAGCATCCCGCAGTTCGCTGCCGTCGACCACCGCGGGGTATTCAACAACCACATACGACGACGGCTTCTTGGTACCATCATCGGCCTTTGGCGCATCTTCGCGGTCGGTAAAAGGAAGTATTTTCCGGTTGGGCGGAACCGTTCCGCCAAGAGATTTTTTAGCCTCGTCTTCGGAGGTGTATGTCGTTACCGGCTGCGGATTCGCAGAACTAACGATCTTCATCAACGCCAGGTTCGAATTTGCTTTGATCAATTCCTTTACTCGTTCGGGATTCTCCAAACCGGGCATCTGAAGGAGTATCTGCCCGGACGACTTCGACATTCGCTGAAGGGTCGGCTCCTTAACTCCAAATGCGTTGATACGACTATCAATGATCTTCAGCGCCTGATCGACGGCCTGGTCCTTCATCAGGGCCTGGGTCTGGCCTGGCAGTGACCACGAGATCGTATTTCCAATCGTACTTGGCGTCCATTGACTGAAATCGACCTTTTTCTTGATCGCATCAAGAGCGTCCTGAGGAGTTGCACCCTCGCCAAGGGCTATCGAGACCGAGTAATTTGCATTATCGGTAGTGCTGGCATTTGAAGCGACCGCTATCTTTGCCTCTTGGAGCGTGCTGAGCGAGGCCTGTAGATTATTCTCGGTGAGCTTCTTTAAATAATCATCCGTCTTTACTCGCATTACCAAATGCGAGCCGCCCTTTAGATCGAGTCCGAGATTAATATTGGACGCAAGGTTTTCCTTAATGCCCGACCAGGTAAAATCGGATCCGGTCGGCAATCGACGGGGTCCAAAAACGAGATAGAAGCCCGCGAGTGTGATCGCGAGAATGATGCCTGTCCTTATCCACAAACCAGTTCTGTTCATTGCTTATTACTATGCCAAGTTAATTTATTCAGGTTTCTTTCCGACAATCGCGCTTTTGCCGATCTCGAGAAATGATTTCTCAGCGCTTTGGATGATAAAACTCGTTTCCTTTACTTCTTTGATCTTTCCTATAACGCCGCCACTGGTTACAACTTCATCGTTGATCGTCTATTGGCCGATCAGATCCTGAAGCTGCTGCTTCTGACGTTTTTGCGGGAGGATCACAAGAAAATAAAAGATACCGAATATAAACGCGAATGGGGCGATCGTCCAAATAAGACTGGTGCCACCAGCGGCGTCCTGGAAAAACAAACTAAATATATTCATCGATTTTCGTTACCGCGGGAAAACAAAAATGCAATAATATACATTTAGCCTGCCTTAATCAAACGCTGAATGCGTCGTTATTCCGTAAACCTTCGAGAAAGGTAGAACGAAAAGCGGAAAAACTCCCCGATCTGATCGATTCGCGAATTTGCCGCATTGTTTCAAGGAAGAATGACAGATTATGATGCGAGATCATTATCGAAGCGGTCATTTCGCCCGCCTGGTAGAGATGACGCAAATATCCACGGGAGTATCGGCGGCACACCGAGCAGGAACATTTCGAATCGAGCGGTCCATCGTCTTCGATAAATCGCGCGTTCCTGATATTTAGTTTACCACAAGAAGTGAATGCGCTGCCTGTTCTTCCGTTCCTTGTCGGAATAACGCAGTCAAACATGTCCACCCCGCAACTGACAGCTTCGACCAGATCTTCGGGAGTGCCCACCCCCATCAGGTAGCGCGGAGCGTCGACGGGCATCTTCGGGGCAATAAAATCGAGAACTTCGTACATCACGGATTTTTCCTCGCCCACGCTCAAGCCTCCGATCGCGTAACCGTCAAAGCCGATCTCAATCGTTCGATCCAGACTTTCGCTCCGAAGGTCGAGATGGCCCGCACCCTGAATGATCCCGAACAACGACTGCCGCCCACTCAAGAGCGAACCTTTTCCTTTAAGGGCGGCCGCGTCGAAGAAACCCGTGTCGAAACCCGCCTCTTGTAACTCGTTGAATCTTGTTTTTGATCTCGCGGCCCAGCGAGCTGTTAATTCCAGGCTTTTCTTTGTGGCATCGTGACCGGCATCGCCTGGCGGGCATTCGTCGAAGACCATGACGACCTCCGATCCTAGTGCAGCCTGTATCTCCATCGACACCTCGGGCGAAATATAGTGCTTGCTGCCGTCGAGATGAGAACGAAATTCGACACCCTCTTCCGTCAGTTTTCTGAGGTCGGTCAATGAAAAAACCTGGAAACCACCTGAATCCGTGAGGTACGACCGATCCCATGTCGAAAATTTATGCAGGCCGCCCATTTTGCGGATCGTAGATATGCCGGGACGGAGGAATAGGTGATAGGTATTGCCAAGGATTATCCGGGCATCCATCTCGTTTTCGAGCCACTCGAAACGAACGCCTTTGACCGCCCCCTGAGTTCCGACCGGCATAAAAACCGGCGTCTCGATCGCCGATCGGCGCGTTTGCAAAATACCTGTTCTGGCTTCGCCATCGCGGGCCGTGATCTGCCAGTCTATTGGTCGGGTCATTTGAAATTAGTTGGAACCGGGCATTCGTTTGCCGATCAACGCCCAGATATTCGGAGCGCCGATCGCAAGTTCGGAGGCAAATTTACCCTCGCTGTCGACGAGGACGGCGGATGGTGTTCCATGCATGCCGAGCTTTTGGGCAACTTTGTAACTCTTATCAAGAACGATAGGTGATCGCAATCCGATCTCTCGGTGGGCATCCTCTTCCCCATCGGAAAACACTATGAGCGCGGGTTCATCCAAACTCTTAATAGTTTCCCAGTCCTTGATCTGGTCGATCATATTCACACAATGTGGACAGGTCGGACTCCAGAATGTCACGAGCGTTTGCCTCCCGCGAAAATCGGCGGCGCTGATATCCTGCCCGTCGATCGCGGTGACCGAGAAGTCAGGTATGGATTCGCCGATCGCCACGCGGGCCTGCGATGCATCGGGATTACCGTTCGAGAGTTCGAAAAAATCGAAGTCATGCTCGAGGCCGTTCGCCTTGATCCTTGTGATCAACTCTGTGATGGATGAATCTCCCGCCGCGATGTGACTCGCTATCCTGCCATCCGAGCTGACCAGTAAGGCCGACGGCGTCCACCGGGCAGATACGAGGTCGGCGAATTCCCTTTCTTCCTGGAGCATGATCGACCTGTGTCCCGCCGAACCGAATTTCTCAATATTTTCGTCGACTGTCCCGGAACTTACAAAGGTGATGTCGAGCTTGTCGCGAAGGTCATCAGCCCATTCATCGATCCTGGGCAAAAGTGCCTGACATGGCCCGCAGGTTGTACTGACGAAGATGAGCAGAGTGGGACGAGATCGCTTTCGTAATGTACTCGTATCAAAAACGACGCCGTCGACACCTCTAAGCCTGAGGTCGGGGATGATGGCTCCGATCGGGAGCCCGTCGTGCGGACTCCCCGCCTCGTCGCGCTCCACCGTCGACCCGTCTCGCGAGATCACCTCCAGGAGTTCGATCCGACGAATTATCTCCGTCTGCTGAATCGAAATTGAGCGAAGGTAAAACGCCATCGCCCCGAGAATCACTACACCCAACCCGATCAAAAACATTTGGATGATTTCAGGCGTCAAATATGCAAATGATAATCCTTGATTTCCTTTCCAAAGAAAAAGCAGGTAGCCGGCCGGGACCATAATAATGATATTTCTGACTAGGCTTTTCACGCCGACCGGTTCGCTATGCAATTGCCCGAAACAGTGACAATCGGGGGCATTTCCGCTCCTCATCTGAACGATCATGCCGATGGAAAAGGCCGCCAAAAGGGCCATCGCTCCAATAGAAGCAAACCACGACAAATCAACATTCAAAAGACCGACGGCAATCGCGATCTCGACCACCGGCAAAGCTATTGAGAGCGCCGGTATCAGACCTAAAGGCACGTCAAAATCAGCAAGAGCCTTTCGCGAACCTTTAAGATCTGCCAACTTCGCCGACCCGGCGACGCCGAAAATGATCGCGAGAATTATCCTTAGGGCAAAAATGAACGCTTCCATTTAAATATACAACCCGTATCCTGCCTAGGCTCCTTTTTTCTTACCCATCTTATGCCGTTCGATCAAGCGAATCGGTGTCGCAAAAAAATCGAATTCTGCACGCAATTGGTTTTCGATGTATCTGAGATAAGAAAAATGCAGCCCCGACTTGGTGCCGCCTGATGTAAACAGAATGAAAAGCGGCGGCCTGATACCCGCCTGCGTCAAAAACTGGACCTTCAACCTCGAAAATCCGCCCTTAACCGGAGCCGGAGCGGTGCCGCCCTTGGGCTGCGAAATGGAGTCTTCAAAAAATTTGTTTAGCCGCGACGTTTGGATACGCAGATTTCGCGCGGCATGAGCTTGTGCGACCAGGGGCAATAGTTTAGTTACACGTTGTCCGGTCAACGCGGAGATCGTCACGATCGGAGCCCAATCAAGAAACTTCATCGCCATTCTGAGCGTGTGTTCGAATTCGTATATGGTATTCGTCTCTTTCTCTTCCAATGCGTCCCACTTATTGACGGCAATGATTACCGAACACCCTGAATCAACGGCATACCCGGCAATATTTGCATCGAGGTTTGTCACGCCCTCGACCGCATCGATAATGATTATGGCCACATCGGCGCGTTCGAGAGCCTTTCGGGCCATTATGACCGACAGCTTTTCAGCCATCTCCGTGGTCTTGCCCTTACGCCGGATGCCAGCCGTGTCGATCAGCAGGTATTCCTGGTCGTCGACTGTCAGATAGGTGTCGATCGCATCACGCGTGGTGCCTGCGATCGGTGAGACAATGACACGGTCCTCGCCAAGCAGCTGATTTAATAGCGATGACTTCCCTACATTCGGACGTCCAATAATTGCGAGCCTTATCTCCCGCGGTTTCTGTTCTTCATCGCCGGCTTCCTCGAAATTCAGGTGCTCAAAAACCATGTCGAGCAGATCGCCGATGCCGGTGCCGTGCTCGGCTGAGATCGGAGACATTTCGAAGCCGAATTGGTAAAACTCTCCCGCTTCACTTTCAACGGTCCTCGATTCGACCTTGTTGGCGGCAATGATGATCGGTTTGCCCGTATTTCTGAGCAAAACACCCAATTCCTCGTCGAGCGGCGTGACGCCGGCACGCGAATCGAGCACCCAGATTATGGCCACCGATTCGTCAATAGCAAATGACGCCTGCTTGAAGATATTCGACGGAATTATCGCATCGTCATCCGGCACGATGCCGCCTGTATCGACGAGCCGAAAAGTCTTGGCTTTCCAATCGACCTCGCCGAACATTCGGTCGCGCGTTATCCCCGGCTGATCGCCAACGATCGCCTTTCGCGAGCCGACAAGGCGATTGAACAGTGTGGATTTTCCGACATTCGGGCGGCCTATAATTGCGACCAATGGCTCTGGCATAACCTCCAATTTTACTTCTCGAAGGTCTGAGTGACAAACAGCCCGTTTATCGGGACTAAATATCGGCCAAATGAAAGCTACCTGAAGGCCGCGTCTAATTGGTATAATTGGAGTGATTTCCGACTGAATCGTCAAACTCCTTTCGCGGCGTCTGGCTCGTCTTAACACCCAATGTCCCCTCGCTTTTCGATAATAATCCCCGCATATAACGAAGCCCGGCTCCTACCGCGATTGATCGAATCGATCAAGGTCGCTGCGGACAGGTATGGGCGGGACGAGGTCGAGATCATCGTTGCCGACAATTTGTCGACCGACGACACTCGCGAGGTCGCTGAGTCAAAGGGCTGCACGGTTGTCTCAGTCGAAAGGCGCTGCATTGCGGCAGCGAGAAACGGCGGGGCTCATGCTGCCTCCGGCAAGGTTCTTTGTTTTATCGACGCCGACTCTGCCTTACATCCGGACACCTTCATAAAGATCGCCGAGGCTATGGCCCGCGATAAATTTATCGTTGGTGCAACCGGGGTGTATCTCGAACGCCGGTCGTTAGGGCTTCTTCTGACTTATTTAGTGATGTTCCCAATCCTATTTGTCCTGCAAATGGACGCGGGCGTCGTGTTCTGTCGTCGCGAAGATTTTGAGGCTGTCGGAGGCTATAACGAAGACCTGTTTTTTGCCGAAGATGTTGCGTTTCTTTACTCGATCAAACAACACGGATCTAAAATGGGACGGCGATTTGTGCGACTTTCGGGCGTCAAGGCTCTAGGCTCTACGCGTAAATTCGACGAAAAAGGCGACTGGCACTACTTCCCGCTTCTGCTGAAGTCGACATTGATCCTTCTAAAAAACGGCTTCCGCGTATTCATAAAACAGGACAAGATGCCTGATATCACGGACTATTGGTATCAACCTCCACGGTAAAACAACGTGATTCATTGTTCGGCAATGGATGTCTTTGTGTTCTCCGTGTCCTCAAACTTTGTGTTCTTTGTGATTAAAACAATCTTACACACAGTCCACCAAGGGCAGCCTCAAAGTGCTCAGAGACGAGAAGGATCGCACTTTGCGTCAATGTGTCCGGTGTTCTATATTCGAAAAAGCAAGCCCAAGCCTGCGAACGTAGATGCCCTATGCCGAAGTACCTGCCTTTTGATGTCGCAAGATCTGTTGAGATCCTCCAGCAAACTCCATATTCGCTGACCCGCATGCTCGAAGGCCTCTCGCCCGAATGGACCGAGAGCTCGGGCGACCGTGAAAACTGGAGTCCCTACGACGTCATAGGCCATCTGATCCACGGTGAAGAGACGGATTGGATCCCGAGGGCCGAGATCATTTTAGCCCAAGGCGAGAACCGTATTTTCACGCCCTACGATCGCGTCGCCCAATTCGAAAGATCACGTAGCCGCTCGCTCGACGACCTTTTAACCGAGTTCGCCTATATTCGAAACATCAACGTCGAAAAACTCGTCCGCTGGCAACTGAAGCCCGACCAGCTCGCATTAAAAGGCCTGCACCCCGAGCTGGGCGAGGTGACACTTGCGCAGCTTCTCGCGACATGGGTCGTCCACGATCTCAACCACATCCAGCAAATAACAAAGTATCTTGCAATAAAATACGCCGAAAACGTCGGCCCGTGGAAGGCATACCTCTCGATCTTGTCCTGAATTTGACTTGGTGATTTCGTACGGCACCGTGAAGTTTTTCGGCGACTAACACCCTTAATTACCGGCTTTTACTCCCAACAGCCAGTTCCTGAGGCAAAATTGGGCCGTTTGGTAGAGTCATTCGGCCACTTTGTAAGAGTAAAACCCCCAAATTGGTAGAGGAGTTTCCCGGAATTGGTAGAGGAGTTTTTCGCCTTTTGCCCGATCTGCTATCGGCGAGGCCGACCGCTGACTGAACCGTCGGGCCTACCGGTTCTATCGGCAGCCGGGGCTCCCGCTGTGCCATTGTTGACACAGTCTATTGCTTTTGCTACACTTCGAAAGTAGCCAAAATGGCACAAGGGAGTCACGAAAATGGCCGGTAAATGGATAGTATTTGATCAGAGACAAGAGGGCCCCAGCCATAAAAAAGACATAACACTGAATAGCGAGGGCGAATTCTGGATGAACAGGCAGCTTTTCGAAGAGATCGGACGGCCCGAAGCGGTGACGCTTCATTTCGACCCCGAAAGCAACCGTATCGGCATGCAAAAGTCGGACCCGGACCTGGTAAACTCCCTCCGCGTCCGCATCCACAGATCCGGCCGCTGGGCCGTCCGGTCCCGAGCGTTTCTCCGCAAATGGGACATCCAGCTCACCGGAACCTACTTCTTCCCCGACCTCCAGATCGAAAACGACATGCTCATCCTCCCCCTAAACACTCGCTTCAACGTCTCTCGCAAACAGCGGGGATAAACCGATGCCGCAATGCCGCACGCAACAACGACGTTCTTCAATTCGGACTATCCGTAGAGGGCCGCGATGCGGTTATTGCGACTTTCTACAAATTCGATCGTTCTGTCTTTAAAGAATTTGTATCCTTCGACTGTTTCCGGCCTTGGGGATGAGATGAAATTATCGAACGGTGTAAAAAGTCTTACTGCCGAATAATCGTCGACTACCAAATCTTGTAGTAAGAAAAAGTCGACGTAATTTCTGAAGTCCCTAAATAGGCGAAAGAAACTATCGTATCTAAGAAGGACTGGATAAAGCGGACTTTCCTCGGCGAGGTAATACCGCCTGATGCATTCCATTGTCAGGTCGAACCTATCGTTAAGTTTTGGGTGACAACCTCGCGCACCGTTGATGGTCATACGGCCATCGATCTTCTTGCCGGGGAAAACCATCATTCCGCCGACCGTATAAGTAATCCGATCAAAAAACTCAATATCTTCTTTTGGAATTTCCTCAATGATCTGCAGATAGCCCGTGCGTCTCGCGAAGGTAGGAAGCACGGAATCACTCGCCAAAACAAACTCTCCGAGCTCCGATTTATGATACAGATAACCTTTTCCCGAGTCGGTAACCAGATCAAAAACATGGCCATTCGGCAGCGATTTACTCCACAAAAGTTTGTGATACCGTCTCAACGTAGGACTCGTCGAATCGGGGTCGCCGCCGTTTGCGTCTCTTCTAAAATCAAACGTAGTGTCTATGCTGGTATTGTCCATAAACTCGGCAGGTCTTGTGCCGCTTTTCCGCCTTGATCGGCAAATTAGTCTACTAAATCAACAATTTCATTTTCTTTATTACGACTTTGAAGATATTGTGATCTGATTCGGAATTGGCTTCGCTTCTTTATTCGGCTCTGACCCGATTCAACCATCAGGGTTTGAATCGTTCTTGATTGTGATAATCCAAAAACTCTTTATCGGGAAGGAATCGCGAAGGAAGAATTATGGATTGCTCGTCGTATTTCAAAAAATAGTCTTGAATAGTCTGAACTTTCTTTTGTTTTTTTAGGACTGACGAAATGTGAATTTTGAAATCAGCAGTTATTGTAATCAATCCGGTTTCGAACGCACGATCATGAAGTGCATTTATCGCAATTCCGTTTCTTGGATTTAACCTATTATTCTCATCCGTTCCCCAAGGCTTTATGTGTCCAGCAATGAGGAATTCTGTTTGTTGGATTCCAGTGATACAACACGTGTTGTTGTACGAGGCCAGAACGGAACGTCTAAAAAATGCCTGATTAACTCGAACCTTAACGACCCGCTCTCTTGTTTTACCTTCTCTCGGAAGCTCATCTTCAGGGATATTGTTTAACTTTTCAACCGTGGTTTTCTCGAAAGTAGCTAACAGCTTCTCACTTTCAAAAGGCAACAAATCCCAGTGGGTATAAAACTCACTCCAAATTTCCTTATCAAGATGACTCGCGTTTGAGGCTCCTTTAATTCCTCTTGCCTGTAAGCTGGGATCAAGACTGGCAAAGTTTACGAGTTTATAGGCGACAGAACTGGAAGTTCTTCCGATCAGATTCGCAAGTTCAATAACTTCTGGATTGCGACTATGCAGTCGTCCAAAGGGCAATTTGCAGTATAAATTTATTGCCAATATCAATTCGTCCCTTGTCCAAAGTCTTTGTCCTTCCCTCATAGTGATAGGCCATTATCGAAATCATTATCATGTTGCACGACAAATTCATACGCGCATTTCTTGATAAGGCATCTATGGATTTGGGTTTTTTCTTTTCTGTGAAACAAGTCCAAAAGAATTTCCGTCCTCATTCCGCAAACAGGACAGGTCGTCGGTTGGTCCGAATAAATATATACGTTATTACCAAAACCTGTTTTCATACGGCAAGTCCAAGGTGAAATCGAACACTTACTTCAACACAGGCATCAATATTGTTTTGAACGTCATTGGACCAAAATCTTAAGACTTTCCAACCATCGTCTCTAAAACTTTGTTCACGGCTTTATCTCTTTCCATATTAACCTTCAATCTTCTTCCACCAAAAATCTCGTCGTGACTTGATGATAAATTTACTGGTTTCCCAATCTTTTCCATGGAAAAACTCCCCGTCAACAAAAATTGCTAGTTTGTGTCACAAAATAGTGAGGTCGGGGCTCCCGAAAATCCTTTTATCGTTCTTACGGTAGCGATGTCCACGCACCCAGAGAGCTTTTGCGAGAACGACTTCCATCTTGATATTCACACCGCGAATTGCTCGCATAGTCCGTGAACGTTGCTCTTTGGTATGGACGTCCATACCTCACATTTTAGCGCTTAGATCTTTAGCTTCAACGTCGAAAAACTTAATCTTATTGTGTTCCGGCTGAGCGGGAAACAGGTTCGGAACCAATAATCGGCGGCGGCCTTGAGGGTCTGGACTCTGAAGTATTGGACCGGAAAATTCTACCGTTCCGAGCCATTCCGAAGAGGAAACAAGCAGCCGTTCGTTCAAACCGGCCTCATACCCTTTGGCAGTCCAGATCTTAGTTTGAGCGTTGAGTCGCTCACCCTACGCCAAGCAGGTAATTAGGCACAGATTACATCTTTCCACGCTTCGTAGATCATGACCATCGCGAGCGTATCGAGTTCGCAGTATTTGTAGAGAGCATGGTTTAGCCTTTCGCGTTCGAGGTCCGATATATCTTCGTATTGAAGTTTGCCGTAGGCGGCCATGGCGGCTCCGCCGTCGCTGATGTCGTCGATGCCGCCAACAAGTGCATTGTAATCGTGTTCGGTCCAATCGACACCCTCGAATACGCCGCGGAGTGAGTGATAAGGATCGAGCACCTTGCCGTTTTCATCAAATTCCACCCAAGCGTGCGGCTCGGCAAAGTTAAGGCTGGGAATGCTTCCGTCGCCTCCATAGATCGCTTCGCGATATTTGGCCTTGAGATGATCCGAGTTACTAAGGGTCGCGGGCAGGACTTGCTTAATTGAGTTCGAGCCGCCCATTGCCGGATCGTAATAATAGCGGATGACCATATCATAAAGGTCGATCATGCATCGCTCGGGCGTGACCCAATCGTCGCCCGGATGTTCGCGAGCGTTGCGCGGTTTGGCAATCGATTCGATGAAGTTTACAAGGTCGCGGCGGTCAGCAATGTCTGATCCGTCACGAACCAGCTGTTCTCGGATCGTGCAGAGAAAACTGTTTTCATGACTGTGATAGCGAAAGATGCTGCCATTGTCGTTTTCTAGCTGACGCTTTAGCTCGCGAACAAATTCATAGTTTGGAAATACACCGGGAGTGGTCTCAAGGAACTGACCGGCATGACGGATGTTCCCGTCCTCTTCGACAACGTGATGCGAGAATTGAAAAGCGATGCCCTCGTAAGGGCGGCGTCCGGCCTTGAACGGAATCGCCGGCATGGCGGTTTCGAAATCGATAAAGTGGAGCGGAAATGTCCATTTTTCGATTTCCGCTCGTAACCCGTCACGATCGATAAAAGGCGTGGTGTCGCGAGTGACCGTACGCTCGATCTGCAGCCATTGACGAGCGGGACGAGACAGGCCGGGCTTCTTCGCTGGTTCCTTTGGCTCGGGATCGATGTCGTCCTCGACCAACTGCGACATTTTAATTTTCCCGTTCTCGATGAGGGCGTTCTTTTTTGCGTAGCTCCAAAGATCGAGGATGTTCGCGTCGTCGAAGTCAGCAGGCTGCCAGCTTAGAGCTTCTGTCCAGCATTCGCGAAACCCGCACTGTAGATCGGCGTCGTTTTGGTCTTTTTGACGAAACTCGCAATCCTTGCACGTGGCAGAGGGGCGGCTGGTTATCTTGACGTCGCGGGCATAACGGTCAGCCAACATGTCGACGTGAGCATGAAAGCTCAATGTTTCGTAGTCGTCGGCATAGATCATTTCGCAGCAAGCATCCAAGTTTATTACGCGGAGGAGCCGTGCGGAAAGGTCCTCTGCCGTGATCTCGCCCCGAACCTCGATATACCGTTTGCCGGTCGTGTCGTAGGCCGCTCGAAATTTTTGGTTAAGGCCGTCAGTTACGGCAACCACCGTTTTATCAGCCAGCATTAAATGCGCCCGCACATTACTGGTTGGCATGGCGAGATTTATAACGTGCTTTTGGAACGCGACGTCCTCGATCTGTTCACGCCATTTCCCGAGAATTTTCCGCTCCCCGCGTTTTTCTCGGAATCCTGACTCATCCTCAAAGTCGCAGGATTTGGCTTTGACCTCGATCAGGTGAATATTGTCACCATCCTTGACCAAAATGTCAGCACGAATGAAGAGATCGCCATGCTGAAAAGCGGCCTCGTAAATGACTACCTGATCACGTCGAAGTAAATCGTCGGTGATCTCGACTGCCGTTTTGTAGTTTTGAGTTAAAACGTGCTCCCCGCCAGGGAAATAATGTCTCGCGAGTTCACCAACTTGGAAGCCGCCGATCGCCAGTTGTCTTAGGAACGGATCGTCGAAGCTGTTATTCGCATAAATATCGGGTTTACCGACATAGTAAAGCTTCGTTGGACACTGACGTCCCAGCTTAAATCTTGATTTGGTTAAATATCGCGGTTGGGACATGGAAAAGATTCCGATATTTGGAATTATACGTGTTTTTGAAACCCATCGCACCTCTCGCTGTCACCCGCTATCGCGGCTCCGATATTTCATAATAAAACCAGCCGGAAAGGTGCAGGTAGCAATATTTACAGCGTTCCACGGCGGGACGGAACGTTCTTGAAGCCTTTTGGACAGCGATCAGTCTGGGATCGGCGAGGATCCCGCTAAAAAGCCGCCCGGTAACTCACGTTACCGGGCGGCTTTTGGCAAAGTTCAAATTTGGCAGTTTAGTTGATAGCTATATCGAGGATCGTGCCGATGATGGAGCCGAGGATCGAGTAGCGGCCATTTGAGTAGCTGCCGTATTGATATCGACCGTAATAACCGTCTTCGTAGCCGCGGGTGAAGCCCTGGCGGAAGTAGTAGTTATAGTCGTCCATCGAGACATAGTAGCTGTCATAGCCGTATGCGGCGTCCTGATAGCCATAGGAGTTCTGAGCGTCGTAGCTCCAGCGGTCGTTACGATCGGACTGTCCGGCGTTGAAACCGGCCTCGTAGCCGTTGTTGACCGCATCGCGGAGCATCTGGGCACCGTATGAACTGGTGTAGTAATAGCTGCCTCCACGGTTGTAGCGATAATTGTTGTAGAAATTATCGTTGTAACGGAACTGCTGCAGCCTTAGCTGGTCACGACGGATCCGGTCCCAATACTGCTGCTGGTAGCGAAGATATGAATTTCGTCGCTGCTGCTGCAGTTGGTTCTGACGCTGGCGTTCGATGCTCTGCCAGTTGTTGAACCGCTGATCGTACTGGCTGCGTCGTTCGCGTTGGAGCCGTTCCTGTTGCGAGCGGTCCATCTGCACGAGAGCCCGGCTCGGGACACTGCGGTTCTGATCCACGCGGCCGTTATTGTTGTTCTGGTTCTGCAAGACACGTCGATCGGTCTGCTGCTGCTGCTGCCAGACGTTCGAATGTTGTCGATTTCGGGATGCATCGTCGTTGTCCTTGCGACGGCGATCGTTGTTGATGCCGTTCCGGACCTGTTGGTCACGCAGCTGCTGCTGTGCTCTTAGCTGTTGATCACGCAGCTGCTGATTTTGCTGCTGATTCTGCTGCTGCTGCTGGATCCGCTGATTTTGGGCAGCCTGACGCCGTGCGGCTTCCTGAGCGGCCTGTTCGTTGTTCGTATTTGTGTTAGCCCGAAACGTCGGCTGCTGACGTGTTTCGGTCTGAGTGCGAGTCTGGTTTCGCCACTGATTATTCTGGTTCTGGTTCTGAGTTTGGTTCTGCTGTGGGCGCTCAACACGCCGCTCGGGCTGTTTCTGCTCAACCTTTTGCTCGGCCTTTCGCTCGCCGCCACGTTCGCCACCGCGTGTTCGCTGGGCACTCGCGTCGACCGCAGCCAATGTTGCAAAAGCCGCAATGGAGCCAACGGTAATACCGAATCGTTTGATTAAATTACTTTTCATTTTGATACCTCTTCCGGCCATACCGGATGAAATTCTCTTCTCTCCATCCAGTAAATTAGCAAACGGCGTACCAGAGCACGAAAGCCGTTAAAACACGGGGTTTTGGAGAGCCGGCACCAATATGAATACTATTTCGTCACGACCGGGCACGATTTCGGTCAGACGGCACCGGGGGAACTATGGTTTGGAAAACTCGTAGGCGACCTTGATGTTGAGCGAGCCGTTTGCGACATCGCTTTGGACGCCGGTCGCTTTCATCCGCAGTGTCCCGGAGTTTGGGATCGGGAGCAGAAAGCTGAGCTTGTCGAACTTCATGATCTCGATCGGGTTCATGTTCTTGTCGATCGATCGCTGCAGCAGCTTGGCTATCATCGTGCCGCCGATCCCGCCCGTGCCGTTGAGATTTACGTTAACAACCCTTACGCGCCCGACCAACCGTTGACCAGTCTGATCTACCTCGAGATCAATGTTGGTCTCAGCCCAACCGGTAAACTCAACGCACCCGACAAACGGCGGCTCATAATTACCCGAAAACGCGAGCGGAACATAGATCCTGCCCTCGCGAAACCGGACCGCGGTTCGAACGCCGTTTATTTCGCGAAGAAGTTTGACCGACTCATCGCAGGTGGATGGTGTTTCGCTGGGGCCGCCCAAGAAGGACGCAACGAGGTCATCCAGACCAGTCTTTTCCTGGGCGATGGTGAACCGCGGTGGATCGAGATTTTGGAAAACGGAATCAAGCAAAGCATCGAAAAAAGCCTCATTAAGGCCGACCGTGACCTCGGCTTTTTGGACACTCTGAGCAGTTGCAAACGAAAAAAACAAAAAAACCGCCAAACAGGCGGCAAAAGAATGTTTACGCATCATTGTTCCTTGCCAATAAGCCTCTCGCCAAACCATATCTGATGTTATTTGGCCCGATCTCGTTGTTCTTATCTTTCGATCATATGCCACTCCGGACCACGTCATGCAGTCTCAACAGCCCGACGCACAGACCATTCGCGTCCGTAACTGGTAAGACTGAGATCTGCGAGGGGCGGTCTTCCATTATCCGAAGTGCATCGTACGCGAGCATGTCGGGAGACGCGGCGATCGGCGAACGCGTCATCATGGCGTCGGCGGTCAGCGACGAAAAGGCATCGGGCGATGTTCGCTCGATCGTTCGCCGGAGGTCGCCATCGGTTACGATGCCGAGCAATTGGGATCGGTCATCGACGACATTTACCGCACCAAGAGCATGTTTTGAGATGGCTTTTACGACTTCGAGCCAGCCGGCGTCGGGCGAAATGCTCGGGCTTTTATGCATGAGGTCTTCGACGCGGAGTGTGAGGCGTTTTCCCAAACGGCCAGCGGGGTGGTTTGCGGCAAAGTCCTCGGCTGTCAGGCCTTTGGTCTCCATCAATGTCATGGCTAGCGCGTCACCGATGGCCAGAGCAACCGTTGTCGAGGCCGTCGGCGCCAAATTTAGCGGACATGCCTCCTGGTCAACCGATGCGTCCAAGAAAACGTCCGATCGGTTCGCTAGAGTCGAATCTGTGTTCCCGACGATCGCGATGATCCCAACCTCACGCAGTTTGAACGTCGGCATGATCGCGAGGATCTCGTCCGTCTCGCCCGAATTGCTAAGTGCGACCACGACATCACCCGTCGAAACGACACCGAGGCCGCCATGCAGTGCATCGGTCGGATGGACAAACACGGCGATCGTTCCGGTACTGGTCAGCGTCTGGGCTATCTTTTCGGCAATGATGCCCGATTTGCCAACACCGGTGACGATAACTTTTCCTTTGCAGTCAAATAACAGCTTGACTGCCCGTTCGACGCTCGTCGGCGAAAGATTATTCGACGCGCGTATGATGGCTTCGGATTCTATCTTTAGGATCGCAACGACCCTTTCGTGGCTTGAATTCACTTTTGTTTCTGTTTGACGGTAAGCTGCAACTATTCGATCCATAGCATCATGTTCGCAATAACCGAATTATAAACCAATTGGGAGATTAAACCTTGGACGTGCCGCACATTTCGATAGTGTTTCATGACAGTTTGTATGATACCCGTCGGACGGGCCACGTCGTTTATGTAAAATAGTAAATATGAAAAGGGGTGGATTGATCTCTCTCACGGAGCGAGGCCTGTACTGCAAGCAGGGTGATTTCTATATCGATCCGTGGCTGCCGGTCGACAAGGCGATCGTCACTCACATCCACGCTGATCATGCGTATCGTGGGAGCCGAGAGTATCTGGTGACAAAACAAAGCGAAAGTCTTGCCCGCATCCGTCTCGATCCGGAAGCCTCGATCTCCTCGCAGGAATATGGTTTCGTCGCCACGATAAACGGCGTAAGAGTGAGTTTTCATCCGGCCGGCCATATTCTCGGATCGGCCCAGGTCCGGGTCGAATATAAGGGTGAGATCTGGGTCATCTCAGGCGACTACAAACTTACGCCAGATCCGACATGTGCAGCATTTGAACCCATTAAATGCCATTTTTTCATTACTGAGGCGACGTTTGGATTACCTATTTACCGCTGGCCGCCGCCCAAACAGGTCTTCGGTGATATTGACCAATGGTGGAGGCGCAATCAGGAACGCGGGAAGGCAACCGTGATCTTCGCCTACTCGCTCGGCAAGGCTCAACGCATCCTGAACGGGATCGATCGTTCGATCGGCCCGATATTTACGCATGGTGCCGTTGAGCGGTTAACTGAAGCTTATCGTGAGGCAGGCGTCGATATTCCCGAAACAACATATGTCGGCAATGTAACAAATAAGAAAGATTTTGCAGGATCGCTGATCGTCGCACCTCCGTCCGCACAAGCCTCGACGTGGATGCAGAGGTTCGGCAGCCAATCGACCGGTTTCGCCTCGGGGTGGATGATGGCCCGTGGAGCGCGGCGACAGCGGGCGGTCGATCGTGGCTTTGTACTGAGCGATCACGCGGATTGGCCTGAATTGATGACAGCTATCGAGGGAGCCCACGCCGAAACGGTCTATGTCACGCACGGATTTTCGGACGAAGTGGTCCGCTGGCTGAGAGAAACCGGTGTCAACGCAGAGCCGTTGAAAACACGATTCGTTGGTGATGACGACGCGGCTGACTTCGCTGACGAGGAGGGCGAACGGAAATGAAGCTGTTCACCGAACTCTACGTCGAACTCGACCAAACGAACAAGACCAACGAAAAGGTCGACGCGATGCGATTCTACTTTGAACACGCTGAAAAGCACGACGCCGCCTGGGCGCTGTATTTTCTATCGGGCCGAAAGCCGCGACAGATCGTTCCGTCGCGGATGCTGCGCGAGTGGGCTCTCGAGCTTTCGGGCATACCGGACTGGCTGTTTTTGGAGTCCCGAGACACGGTTGGCGACAGTGCCGAAACAATGGCCCTTTTGCTGCCAAATAATTCCGAGGTCGATGAAACACCGCTTCACGTTTTGGTCGAAAACAAGCTTCTGCCCCTGCGTGACTCAAGCGAGGAAGAGCAAAAAGCCGGTGTCACCCATGCATGGGCGCGGATGGATTACTCGCAACGACTTGTCTATAACAAACTGATCACGGGAGCGTTTCGAGTTGGTGTTTCGCAGTTGTTGGTTGTGCGAGCACTTTCGAAAGTTTCCGAATTGCCTACCGACACGATCTCTCACCGTCTAATGGGAGATTGGTCACCCTCGGCCGAATTTTTTGACAAGCTCCTCGATCCAAATGTCGATGCGGACGAAACGCCGATAGCCCGGCCATACCCGTTTCATCTCGCTCATCAGATCGACTTTGCGCCCAGCGATCTTGGCCCGCTTTCGGACTGGGAAGCGGAATGGAAATGGGACGGCATCAGAGCCCAGGTGATCAAACGCAGCGATGAGGTTTTTGTCTGGTCACGTGGCGAAGACCTGATGGCCGGCCGGTTCCCGGAGATCGAAGAAGCTTCGACCGAGCTCGCTAATGGAACAGTGCTGGATGGCGAAATACTCCCTTGGCGGGACGGCCGCGTTCAACCATTTACTGATCTGCAGCGTCGGATCGGCAGAAAAAACGTGACGCCGAAGATCCTGGCCGAGGTTCCGGTGATCTTGCAGTGCTACGATCTGCTTGAATACGAAGGAAAGGATATTCGAACGTTCGAATTTAAAGCAAGACGCGAATTCCTTGAACAAACGGTCGCGGCATTGGGCGAAAACGCACGGTCGATAATACGCGTTACCGATTCTATCGGATCCGTAAACTGGACCGATCTGGCCACCATTCGCAAGCAAAGCCGCAGCCTCGGCGTCGAGGGCTTTATGCTGAAGCATCGTGGATCGCCGTACCGTGTCGGTCGGCACCGCGGCGACTGGTGGAAATGGAAGATCGATCCCCTGACCGTCGATGCCGTCCTGATATACGCTCAAAAGGGTTCGGGAAAGCGCTCGAACCTATTTACCGATTACACTTTCGCAGTTTGGGACGGCGACGCTCTCGTGCCTTTTGCAAAAGCATACTCCGGGCTTACGGACTCAGAGATCCGAAAAGTGGACCGCTTTGTTCGAGACAACACGATCGAAACTTTCGGGCCGGTGCGAAGCGTGAAACCGCACCTTGTGTTTGAGCTGGCGTTCGAGGCCATTCAGCGATCGACCCGGCACAAATCGGGGGTGGCTGTTCGTTTCCCACGCATATCACGTTGGCGCGACGACAAAACGATAAAGGAGGCCGATTCCCTTCAAACGATAAATGAGATGCTCGACGCATACCAGTCGGCTGTGAAATGAAGAACGACCGCATTGTCAACGACCTTGCTGAGGATGGCTCTGACCTCTATCCGCATCTAAAGATCACCGCCGAGTTCTTTCCGCGCGTATTGGCTACTCGACGTATCGAGGACGATGGAGCGGAGTATTTTGGTGCGTTTCTTACAAAGAGTGCGGTCCGCATCCTGATCCATTTCCTGAACAGGGTCTTTCGTCTTCGAAGCTGCGACATTCGAATCGACGGATCGTTCGCGGTTCCGTGTACCCAATTCTATGTGAAGCGCTGCATAGCTCCGTGCGTCGCCAACATTTGCGATCGTGAACGCTATCTAGAAATCGGAGCTATTGTTCGCCTATTCCTAGCCAACGATCGCCGGCAGCTTCATACCGCGATCACAGAACGGATAGTGGAAGCGTCAGAGCAGCTTGATTTTGAGACGGCCGCCAAATGGAGGGACATCCTGATCGCGATCGAGGCGTTTTGGCAGAATCCGCGCCTCCAGGTGTGGCTCGACGATACCGTCGACACATATGAGCAAGACGAGACCGTCGCCGGCAGTTTTATCTATCTTGTCTCGCAGCGGGACCGCCACATTTTGAGTCGAAAGGTCTTCCAACTTCCACGTGGAGGCGGGATGTCGTCGGATGAGGCTTTAGAACGGATAATCTCATCGTTTTACCGATTTCACCTTCCTCGCGAGATCCGTATCTCCTTCGATTTTGAGCGGAGGCCACAGGTAACCGAGGAATTGGCCCAAAGGTTTGGCCGACCCACAAAAATAGTTTTGGTTCGTCCAAACCGACAGCAAGTGACAGCAATTCGGGCGTTAAAACTTGCTCGGTCGGAGAGCGATCTCGATTTCGTCGCTGCCCGATCGACACCTCGTCAGATCGCGGGCGAACTGAAACGCCTGTTTGCCCTCGACAGTCTGCCACTTCGCATCGAAGCGTTTGATGTGGCACACATCTCGGGAAAGAGTTTCGCCGCGGCCTGGTCGGTCTGGGAAAATGGACATTTTCCATCTGAAGAGTTCGGCTTTCACATTTCCGACGAAACCAGTGAGCCGTCCGCTCTGGCGGAGGCGGTTGGAAAGCGGGTCACAACTGCAAATGCCGCAATACCCGACATCCTTCTCCTGGACGGTGGCAAGACGCAGCTAAACACGGTGAAACGGGCTTTCGCTGAAAACGGGATCACGCAGATAAAACTATTGGGAGCCGTAAAGCCGGCCGGGCAACACTCTTCGCTGGCGTATTTTATTGACGATGGCGGCGAACGTTTCGAGTATGAAGCCGACAATCCCGCCCAGAATATGCTTCGTTTATTGCGGGATGCGGCACATGATCTGGCCAACCGGGTCCATCGGGACCTCCGGGACCTTGCTCATCATTATGAGCTGGCCGCCATGCTGCCCTCGATCGATGAGTCTGACCGGCGACGGCTGATAGCGGATGTTGGATCGCTGCAGCGGATCCGTGATATCGATCCAGATAAACTGACAAAATTAGTCGGCGCCGAAACGGCCGCTCGGATCTCGGCGGACCTTGAGAACGCGGTCGAAATCGGAGCGGCCGTTCCGCTCATCGTTCCGATCAGGTTTGTCGCGGAGAATGGCGACGCCGATGATCTCAGGCCGATCGACTCGCGATCGATAGGCACCGGGTAGGATAACTCTTACCACGGATCCTGCGTATAAAGCGAAATGATTTTGGGGGGCTTTTTCCCCCGCACTATTACTATGAAAAATCACCTATTTGTCGTTCTGTTTATCGCTTGCTGCTGCATGACCACGTTTGGCCAGGAACTCTATATGCCGAGGAATATTAAGCGGGCATACGCCGCCGGAACAAGGTCGCCGGATGGAAATCCCGGAAAGAATTATTGGCAAAATACCGCGAAGTACAATATCATCGTAAGCGTCGCTCCGCCGAACCGGACTGTAACCGGCACGGAAGAGATCACCTACACCAATAACAGTCCGGGACCGCTAAACAGCATCATCTTTCGCCTTACACTGAATTCGCATCAGCCCGAGGCTCCGCGCGAGTCGCCAATTGAGACCGACTATCTGACGACGGGCATCCATATCGACGAATACACAGAAAACGGAAAGACGAAGCCGTGGCAAGAGCCGATAGGCCTGACCTGGCAGGGCGTGCGGCTCGAAAAACCTCTGGCCTCGCATGAATCCATCAAATTCACCTTCAAATGGCATTACGATGTGTCTGTAAAAAGCGGCCGCGAAGGAGCGATCGACCCGTCCACATTTTTTCTCGCATATTTTTATCCGAGGGTCGCTGTCTATGACGACACGAGCGGATGGGACACCGTCTTTTTTACCGAGGGCCACGAGTTTTACAACGATTTTAACGACTATACGTTTCAGGTCACGGCACCCAGGAATTTTGTAGTTTGGGCGACAGGCGACCTTCTGAACGCGACCGAAACTCTTCAACCGACATTTGCGACGCGATTTAAGGCGTCATTTACAAGTGACGACGTAATTCACGTCGCCACGGCTGCAGAATTAGCAAGCAAGTCCGTCACGGCTCAATCCGACAAGGTCACCTGGAAATGGAGGGCAGATAACATTTCAGACGTTGCGATCGCCTTGAGCGACCATTTTATTTGGGACGCCGGCAGCGTTATCGTCGACAAGACAGCCAATCGCCGCGCGAGTGTCCAGTCCGCTTACAATGTTGAGGCGAAAGATTTTGAAAAAATGGTCGAGTACGGAAAACATGCTCTCGACTGGACCTCGAACAATTTCCCCGGAACGCCATATCCTTTTCAAAAAACCACCATCGTTCGCGGGTTTGCCGATATGGAATATCCGATGATGGTCAATGATAGTTCCCAGGACGATCCAAATCTGACCCGTTTTATTGTTGAGCACGAGATACTCCATTCGTGGTTCCCTTTCCACATGGGGATAAACGAGCAGCGGTACGGCTTTATGGACGAGGGCTGGACGACGGCATTTGAAAATATGATCGGGCGCGCGGATCTCGGCCAGGAACGTGCGGACGCCCTATTCAAGGGTTTCAGAGTAGCGGGCTGGATCGAGCATCCGTCTTTTGACGACGATCTTCCGATCATCACGCCGGGCGATTCGATGACAGGTTCGGGTCTCGGCAACAACGAATATGGCAAAGCGGCGCTGGGCTATATCGCTCTCAAAGATCTGCTTGGTGACACAGAGTTTAAGCGTGTCCTTCATGTTTTTATCGACCGCTGGCACGGGAAGCACACACTGCCGTGGGACATGTTCAACTCGTTCAATAACGCGTCGGGCAAGAACCTCAACTGGTTTTTCAACAACTGGTATTTCACCAGCGGATATATAGATCTTGGCGTTACAAAGGTTCAATCCTCCCCGGCCTCAACTGCCGTAACTATCAGTAACATCGGTGGAATGTGCGCGCCGGTCGACGTGGTGGTCACGTATGATGACGCAACGACCGAAAAATTTCATCAGACGCCCGCCATCTGGACCCAAAATCAGCGTGAAGCTGTAGTCGAGATAGCGGCGAAGAAAAAGATCAAGAGCCTGGTATTGGACGGCGGGATATTTATGGATGCCAACCTCGCGGACAATAAGTGGGAAGCAAAATAAGAGTCTACCGTTGATCCATTTTGGATAGTTACGGTGAGATGTTTTCTGATAAAGTTGATGAACGTTTGTATTTGGCGATGGGGGTTCAATTTCTATGGCTGGAAAATTCACTATCTACGTAAAGCAAAAAGGTGGTTCGGATGATTCAGGGCAAAAGGCGATACTTTTACTAAAAGGCTATGTGCTGTCGGTGGTCGCAAAGAGTACAAAATTCGACTCAAGCGACGCGGTCCTTATCGATGCGAGCACAACGCCAACCCTGCTGGACACTGACGTAATTGTCTACGTTGTCAGTAGGCTCAGTAAAAGCGTTATTTCCGCAAATGGCGGCAGTGTTGCCGCTGCCGAGTCCAACGGGAACGTTCTTGGCCTCACCGATCTTAGCCGCAAGATCTCCGAGGTCTATTTCGACCGTCTTTACGAGGGCAGTCCCAAAGAATTTTCCGGTGCTTGTTTTCACGAAGCGGCGCATATCAAATCCAATATGGACAACTCGCTGCATAATGGACAGGATGGATTCCTGAAAGCGTCGCCTGATTACAACGGGTCGCCGACGGATCTGAACCTTTCATTCCTGGCAAAGAATCTCGACCGGAAGGTTAATATGAAAGGCGGCTACTGATGCGCGTTTGTTAAGAATTTGAACTTGGGGCGGAGTGATCCGCCCCTCATTTATTCCACCCTTACGAAATCTGTCCCCGTTCGTCCAAACGTCTCCGGATGATACATCTCCTCGGCTTTTGCGGGTGGAACTACGAATTGTCCCGGCGTTGTCGCTCGCGTTACGTACGAGTAGTTGTAAACACCTTCCCAAAGCAGTGAGGTAAATGCCTCGGCCCGCTCGTCGCGGAAATTTTGGTGCTCAAACCAATTTTGCCGCCACCACCACGAGTTGTATCCGTATGAGCGGCTGCCCATTTCGACAACCGAGGTATTGGGTCGCGAATCAGCGGGGATCGCCTCGGTCGTCGCGAGTTCGGGATTTAAGATCTCGAGTCCCGCCGGCAGACTGTCGACAAGTGCCACGTGATAGCGCCGAGCCTGAGCAACCATCGTCAAACGAATGCGTACGCGGGCACCGGCCTTGATCGTCCAGCTCCCGTCAGCGTTCTGCTTGACGTCGTCTTTATCATCGACGGCCTCGTATTTCCTCAAAACTGTAAAGCCATAATCCGCGGGATCGAGCTTCAGGTTCTTCGGCGCGTATTTCATCCCGATACGGTAGTAGAGCCGTCCGGAGCCCTCGCGATCGATTATCAGGTTCGACAGCCCGCCTTGATCGGTGAGGTATGACATTGGGATGTTTAGCTGTTTTGAGTCGATCGAGCGACCCTTGAACGATTCTTCGCCGGCGTAAGTGTTACCCAGCCATATACGAGTTACGAAATCGGGCGTGACCTTTTCGAAGGTATTGAAATACTTGTCGAGGGCGAGTAAGATGAATACATTTTCCTGCGTATTTGACCAGGCACCCTTTGTACGGTGATCGAGCAGGCCGCGAACGAGCTTTGGAATGAGATCGTTCTTCGGATCGGCTTTGATCATCGATTCGAGGAGGACGCCGTCCGCCCGACGGTTCGAATACATGATGAGCCATGCACCGTCGCCGTAATTGGTGACGAAATTGGCGGTCGCAGCGGTCTCGGTCGTGCGGTTGTTCAGGAAATGAAGTATCGCCTGGACCTCGGTCTGCGAGTTAGGATCGTTCGCAAGCACCGACAAAACCCAGCCAAGAGCCTCGAACGGCATTTTCTCGATCGTTGCCTCGGCAAGCAGCTTTTTGGTCTTAGCAATATCCTTGTCACCCATCATGTCCCGGACATAGAGTGCGTAGGCGGATATCGTCCAGCGAACCTCGGGCGAATGGGCGTACCATTCGTCAAAGTGTTTTTCGACGTCCTTGAGGTACGGCGTCGTTTTGTCGATCATCTCCTGCGGCACCTTGTAGCCCTTTGCCTTGGCGAGAGCCAACGCATGGGCGACGTGGATCGTCAGGAATGGATACTCATATCGTTCCTTGTCGCGTTTCCAGAGGCCGAAGCTGCCATCATTTCTCTGCCGCGACTGAAGTATCTCGATATCGCGGGCGAAATAGCCGTTTAGCTGTTCCGGAGTCGGCATATCCTTTGCCTTAAATGCGCTCAGCACGTCTCGCATCGCGGCGATCGAGATCATTCGCGAAGAGATCTGCTCGGAGCAAGCGTACGGATAATTTGTCAGGTAAAGGAACGCGTCCGTCAGCTCCTGCAATTGCGTCGATGAGGTCGTTACCTCTAAGCCGCCAAACTGTGGGAACACGTCACCCGGAGTTTGCACCGGTTGAACGATCGCACCATTTTTGTCCGTTGTTCCGTAGGTCGCAAAAGCCTCGGTCGTCGCCGGCGTCCATACTGGCAGCGAGATTTCGGCCGCGTCGTTGAATTTGCCCGAGGTGACGGCGATCTGGAAGCGTGCGGTTCCCGCCTTCATAGCCGAAACCGGGAAACGCACTTCCGCACGGTCGTTGGCCTTGACGAGAACGCGTTTACCCATGCTGCTCGTGTCCGTAGCCCGACCGTTAGGGAGGGCTCCCGTATCGCCATCGGCGCCCTTACTTACGTGCGGGCTACTGACACCGAGTTCCGCGTTGGTCGCTCTTATTGCGACATCGACGGCCATGTCCTTGTCGGTCTGATTCTGGACGACGACGGGCAATTCGATCTTGTCGCCGAAGTTCATAAACCTCGGTGCCGACGGCCGCACCATCAGAGGCTGTTTGGCAGTGATCGTCGATTCAGCCTTACCGAATCGCTTACCGGTGTCTACGGAGACGGCGGTGATGCGGTATCGCGTCAGGTTGTCCGGCAGTTTGATGTCGATGACCGCGCGGCCATTCGAATCGGTTTTTACCGTTGGTGAGAAAAGTGCCAGGGCATTGAAATTTTCTCGGAGATTTATCGGCGTATCAGGAGCTTGTGCCGCTCCGTCGGCGGAGACCGTGACCATTTCGGCCATGGCCATATCGTTTCGGCCCCTTGCCTCCGATTTCATTGCCATCGCCGGTTTCGCGGCACCCGCTCCGCCTTTAGCAATATCGTAAACCCCGAAAGATACTCCACTTGGAGCAGGAGGTGGCTGCTTTTTGACGTCATCGGGATTACCGAGGAGGATATCCTTTCGCAGATGATAATCGGTCGTTCCCGTCCCGCGATTTGTATAAAACGTGTCCATCGGATCGCCGATGACGTATCTCGAAAGTGCAAGCACGCTCTCGTCGACTACGACGATCGCGACCTCACTATTCGCAACCGGTTCGCCGTGATTGTCTTTGACCTCGACGTTTATCTTGGTCTCGCCGCCGGGTGCGAGGGTCTTGTCGACCGGGTCGGCAGAAACGGTGAGTTTTCGGGAGGCCGTGGAGACGGACAAATTTATGTTACCGGTGGCAAATGCGGGTCGTTTTGACAGTTTCGGATCCACTTCGCCCTTGTCGTCGGTCCTCGCTGCGGCCCCGACCAGGTCGACCTGTGCGGTGATGTTCGGCAGATACTTCTCATCGAGCGGAATTTTCAGCGTGATAGACGAATCCTTCATCGTGAACCGCTCGGTTTTGACGATGCCGTCGCGACGAAGGGTCAAGACGCCCTCAGCCGGGGTGAACGGCGATATTACGAGCAATTCGGCCACATCGCTGGGAGCAAAGTCTTTCTTGCTCGGAATGATCTGTGCCTCTTCCTGTTCGACATTGCGTTTCGGAGGCGTCTTGCCGCCCGGAACCCAAACTGTCATTTCGCTCTCGTTAAAACGCTCTTTGTCGTCCATAACCGTCGCGGTAATCGTGTATCGGCCGCCTTGCTTGGCGATAAACGTGCATTTCGAAGGAGACCCAGTCGCTACCGCTCCCGGTTCTGACCCGGTTGACTTAACGGTGCAGTTCTGTTCATCGATCGTTTTTTCGATCCACGTGCCCTTTTCAAACGCCCAATCTTTTAGGACGGCCTTGATCTCTGCGTCGCGTCCTGCGACCACCTTGCCGTCAATGTCTGAGACGATCGACTCAACGTCGATCTTTTCGCCCTTTTGAACAAAAGTTCGCGGCGTCTTGATACCGATATAGAGATCTGACGGATGCACGAGCAGCGAAGTCGAACTCGACCATGTCTGGCGATTGACATCCTGCACAGACGCCGAAGCCGAGATCGTATAGGGACGCGGCGGCTTGACCGATTCGAAATCGATCTTGAGCATATGCTTGCCGCTGGCGTCGGTCACCCCTTTGAACGACTGCGACGTACCTCCACCGGAACCGCGACCTCCATACTCGCCGTAATCGTAAATTCGCCACCATGGCACCCAAGTGCCGAACGTGTAGTCGCCACGATTTGGCGGTGTGTAGTTCGTGGGCGTTGCGGTCACCGTCCAGTTGGCATCGGCATTCGCAAGCCCGCCGCCGGCGTAGTATTTTGCCTCGACCGACAGCAGGGCCTTGCCGCCGACAAAATGGGGAGCTTCGGATTCGACCTTGGTCGACACTTCGAACTCAGGTCGTCTAAACTCCTGTATCTGGAATTGATGCGAGTAAGTGCCGCCGGGAAGCGACGTGTTTGTCGACAATTCGATATGTGCCGAGCCGAGATTTGTGTTGTCAGGGAGCGAGAATTTGAAGTCGAAGGCGCCGAAAGCATTCAGATTTGCCGTGCCCTTTGCGATCTCATTGTTACGCGGGTCCTTGACCGAATATGTCAGGCCATTCGCAGCATCGCCCAACCCTTCGACATCGCCAAGTTTGCCGGCGGTGATCTTGCGTATGTAGCCTTTGATCGCAACCTCTTCTTTGGGCTTGTAAAGCTTGCGATCATCAAAAACAAACCAGCGAAGCGAATCCGTTTCGGCCTTTTTGTACCAACTGCCGCTGTTCTGCCAGTAATACTCTGAGTTTTCAGGTAGAAAAGCGACATCCTTTCCACGCCTCGCGATCAGCAGGTTCGGCTGTTTGTCTGAAATCTCGTCGGGCAACGCTAGCCTGAGGATTCCGTTCTCGCTCGTGCGGTTTGTTTGGGCCTCCTCAACATTTTCAGGCGTACCGGCAGTTCCGTCCGCATCCATCGACTGGATCTGCTCAGCCTGATTGCTGCCCCAGCTTGTGAGCCAATTCCACGCCTGCTGGACGTAGCCAAGCTGGTTTTCAGCAGTCTTGCCACCGGCAACCGCCTTTCCATTCGGATAGATCGTCAGATCGACCCCAGCAAGCGGCTTGCCGGTTTTCAGCTCCGTGGCAAAGCCGACAAGCTCCGTGTTATCGACAAACGCATCCAACCCGATCTGGGTCGCCTGCAGCCAGGTGAAAATGCGGGTCCGGTCATATTTGTCCTTTTTTACGGTTGGTTCGATATCGACGATCACGTTGCCGTAGCCGCCATTCAACGCTTTTGCAACATCGATTCGCGTTTCGACCATTTCGTCTGGCTTACTTGCGATATCGACGACTTCGTCAGAAACAAGCCGGCCTGGTATCGCGGGTCGCTGGCCGTCGTCATAGTTGATCCTGGCAACATACTGCTGAAACTGACGCCAATTCTCGGGTTCCACCGCGTAAAGCCTTACCTTGACGTTGTTCAGGTTTGTCGAATAGATCGAAAACGTAGGCTTTGCAGACGGATCGATGACCGTCATGAATCCGCCCTGCGCGTAGAGGTTTTGTTCGGCGGAGCCTACCTTTATCGAAGTGGTAACCGTTTTGCCTAAAGACTGCCCAAAAATATCGGAGATCGCTCCGTCGATCGTTACTTTGTAAGTGGTGCGGCCCTTTTCATAGCCCTGGATGTAAACGTAATTTCCTGAAGGATAGATACTCAACCCCTCAACAGCAGGTTCGATGGTGATCATTTCCTTGGTAAATTTTGCGGCGTCGATCGAATTGTTAAATTCCAGATACCACGTTTCGAACGGCGAACCATTCTTGTTCTCCCGATACGAGCACCAGCCTCCGTTAAAGCTAAGCGGGCTGTAAGTTTGAAAGCTAAAGGCTTGTGCGGCGGTTGTCGTCAGAGGCCCTTCGGCGGATGGAGTACCTTTGTCGATCGAAACAGTAATCCCCGAGGCGGCGGGCAACGCGTTTTCAGTCAAGCCATCCGAATTTATCGCCCGGAACGCCAACCAACGGTTTGGCTGTGCCTGCTTTGCGTAATACGAAATACTGCCGTCCTTATCGATCTCCTCCTGCGTGGCAAGCCTGATCGGGAGCCGTTTTCCCTGGCCGGTCACCGTGATCGTTTTCAGGACAGCGTCCGGATCGATCGCCTGATCGAACGAAACGAACATCAACGCATCGCGCCGCACAATTCCCCCACTCGGGATCTTGGTCTCGACCTTCGGCGGAGGTGTTGTAAAGGTCCATACGACGTCCTTTGCCAGACTCTGGCCATTCGCCGACTTGGTTCCGGCTGGTACTCGTGCGGTGAATTTGGTAGCCATCGGGAAACGCTTTGTCGTGTCGAACATCAGCGTCTTGGTCCCGAGCCATCGCCAACGGCCTTCAACCTGCGGCGTCAACTCAACGGGAGCGTATTTCGCCGCTTCTTCCTGAGACGAGACAGCGACCATGGGCTGCGAAAACGTAACGCTCAGGTCAGGAGCGAGCGGCACCTCGCCGTCCGGAGTGTGCCTTACAACCTCAAGCGATAGTTTGCTCTGGTCAGCGTTCGGGGCGGCACGCATCTCGTCGGACGGAAATTTGACCGGGATCATATTGCCGGTCTTGGGCGCGGGCAACGATCCGATCCGCTTGGCAAAATCTGTTTTGTCGTCGGCTGCTGGTTTGATCGCGGGAATCCGTTTAAGCAGGCTGTTCGCGTCGCCTTCGGTTAAAGGATCTGTCGCCGGAAGCTGCTGCTTTACACGCGTCTCCGCTCCCTCGACGCCTTCGCTAAGTCGAAATTTCAACCCGTCGGGCGTATTTTTCATCTTCTGTTCCATTGCTTTGCCAATAACCTGCCCATTTGCGACCAGACTCGCTGGAGCGATGTATCCCAGATAAACCGCAATCAATAGCACCCATGATGTTAACTTTTTCATTATGATATTTTCCTATATCCAGCTTTCAGGCCCGCTAATTGTGAGCGTTGGCCGTCGAGTGATAAAACTTTCCAAAATTTGAAGAGGGCTGACATTAGATGCTGGTCCTCGCTGTTTTTGGAACGCGCGTCACCACGATATCTTGCGTTTGCCTAAAAACCCTCGAGAATAGCTAGAGCCGTTTCGCCACCGCCGGAGGTGATATTTACGAGTGAGCCTGGCGCAAGCCGCACCATCCCGCCCTCGACGTGTCCCTTGAAAAGAAAGGGGTCAAAATCTACGGTCAACGACTCTATCCTTGCCTCGCCGTCTTTGAAAACGGGGATATCGGTCTTTTCAACCGCTACTCGTTCCTGAACGACGTAGGGAGCCGCGAGGGCAGCATTGATCGCGTCGTCCCATTCGGACTCAGAGCTTTCCCATCCAAAATGGATACCGGCACCGCCATACTCGTCGTTTGGCTTCAGCACAAAGCGATGCCGCTCCTTTCTAATGAACTCGAGAAGATCCACGTTTTCGCCGAGATACGTGCTCTCGCCCGGCCGTACCGTTCGCGTCCACGGCACATGCATCCTGATCGCTTTGAGCTGGTCGGCATCAAACAGCGATCTGTAAAGTTCATCGGTCAGGATGGCGAAGCAAGACTTTTTATGCGGTATCTTTGACCGGAACGAATTTGCCATACACACCGCCCCGTCCGAGCACGCCCGGAAAACTGCATGCTGTTCGTCAAATCGGTCGAGAAATTCGTGGATTATCACCCGCTTGAAGAATATGTCGATCTCGAATCCCGATGCGGAAAGAGCCCTGCCGTCGTACTCGAGTTCGTGCGGGTCGCAGATCTCGGTGGCATAACCGGCAGCCTCAAAATATTCCTTTAGGATCTCAAATTCCGGTCCGGTCGATACACCGGCCCAGTCGACGATCGCAATATTCGGTTTCGCCATTTTGCCTCCAAAATCGCGGTACGTCTGGTCGAGGACCTCAAGCAACCGTGACTGGGGCCGCGGGTAATGGTGTTCGTTCTCGGAAAGGAATTTGCGGACAGCCGGAACGTGGCCAAACAAACGTTCGAGAGATGATTGATCGCCTATTCCGGCCGGGTTTTCGGCATTATATTCGAGAAAAGCGAAGCTGTCCGCGGATAGAAATGTGTCCAGTCGGCTGTTCACCGAAACACCGTCGTATCCCGGCTCAAGCCGTGCCCAGCGAACCTCTTTTTCCGACATTCCGAGTTCGGTCAGGATATCGTCATTCCCAAGTGCTGCGGCAGTTACCGCTTCAAACGCCTGTGAAAGCGAACGGGCGGCTTGCTTGATCGCCTGATAACGAGATGCTTCAAGAAAATACGGCCGCAAAAAAGGGCTGATCGGCCGGTCACCGTGGAGTATTCCAGAGTTCCGCTGGATCTCGGTCAGTTGGTCGAACAGGACCGAGTCAAAACGATGCTCGTCCAGCAGCTCACGATCGAGTTCGCCGACAAGGTTTTGTAATGGACTCGGCATTGTTTTCACGGCAGATGCACCGCGAGATAACTTTAAACCACTTCGCGCCGGAAACCCAATTTTGAGGCGTCGCATTTTAGCGATATTGTATTCCCTTAATTTATTTTCCTGTTATACTGTGTTCGGATTTTGCAACTTTGCAAAGGGGCATATCGTACGGTTTTTCGGAATAAGGGCTTTCGGATAAATTACTTAGGAGCAGGTAGAAACGATGGGATTGTGGGCAAGAATAAAAAGAGTATTTATGGCGAATACGGGAGCCGCTCTAGATAGGATCGAAAACCCGGAATTAGTGCTGCAGCAGACGATTCGCGACATGCGTGACCGCGTGCCGGAATTGAATAATTCGGTGGCGCAAGTGATGGCGACCGAGAGACTGTTACTTAAACAGAAAGAGAATCTATCGACGCAAGTGGTCGACCTTGACTCGAAGATCAAGGCCTCGGTCAAGATGGGCCGGGACGACATCGCGACCGCATATATCGGTCAGTTACAGCAAGCCCAGCAGGATCTCGACCGAACGGCAGTTCAATCGGAACATGCCGGCGTCGCTTCAAAACAAGCGTTAAAGGCTCGCGACAATTACGTCCTCAACATGAAGAAGCGCACCGCCGAGGCGATGCAGCTTATCAGCGCATCGAAACAAGCGAAGCTCCAGGAGCAGCTTGCGCAGACGATGGATACGTTCAATATCGGCGACGATTCGTCGACGTTCAACGAGATGCGTGAGAAGATCGACCGCCGCGTTGCAGCCGCCGAAGCCAAGCTTCAGCTTGGAGCATCGAACGTCGATACCCAGATGCAGGACATCGAACGCGAAGCTATGGACATCCAGCTTCAGGACAAATTGCTGGAATACAAACAGCAAATGGGCATGCTTGGGGCGGGAACCCCGCCGGAAAGTAAACAGATCGAGGCTAGTTCCGCAGTTAAGGCGAATGACGAAGACGTGCTCGATCAGGTGATAGTAAACGAAACAGGGAGTGCCGGTAGATCAAACTAGGCAAGCGATGGCTGCGAACGACTTTGCCGAACGAAGCATCTAGTTACTCTGATATGGCTGATATAGCTAAATACCGGCAGGATGTTGCCCGATTCAATTCAAGCTACGCAAAAGAGGCGGTAAAAGAACCGATCAATTTTTGGGGCTTGGCCGGTTTTTTGGCTGCCGCAGCTTTCACGGGCAGCGTCATTCCGCTACTTATCGCTCTGATCTGCGAAGCAATTTATCTGGTTCTAGTGCCCAACTTGCCTTCATATCGCCGTCTGGTATTGGACCGCGAAAATGATCGTCGTCAAAAACTCCACATCGCAGGCCGCGAGGCGATGATCAAGGCGTTCACTCCACGCGAACGTGAAGCGGTCGAATATCTGCGTTGGCTAAAGAACAAGATTCAGGAGAACTACAAAAAATTTACCGGTGCCGGGCAACTGCCGTCAAACCTGACTGCTCTTGACCAGCGTTGGGAAGATTTCGTTGACTTACTCGACGTCTATCGCCGCCGCAAACAGCATCTCAAATCGATCAATCGCCAGGCCGTTCACAACCAACTTTCGCAGGCCTTTCGGGCCATGGAAGGCGCAGGCGACGAAAAGACAAAGCGCATCCAGCAAACAAACGTCGAGATCCTCAAACGACGGATCGCCTCATTCGATGAGATCGAACGCAGCGTCAAGCTGGTCGAAGGCCAGTTGCAGTCGATCGAAAATTTCTTCAGCTATCTGAACGACGAGATTGTCACCATCTCAACTCCCGAGAAGTTCTCACTGCTCGATTTCGAACAGCTTTCCGATTCGATCGCGATGACCAAGCAAATGCTCGACGCTACGGCTGATGAAGTGGGAGCTCTCGATTCCTACAATCGGCAGATGGGAAACTACGAACTACTTCCCGGCACGAAATAATCCTTTCTCAAGAATCCGTAAGTTGCTCAAGCACGGCTTCGCAGTGTGCTCTTGATCTCGTCTTGACCGGACCCAGAAACCCTCAGGAAGCAAAGATTTCCTGAGGGTTTCTTGCCCTTGATAACATAATCGATTAAAATCAAGGGTTTCAGACGAGTCTGAGATCAATAAGAAACTATCAATAACAAGAGCTATCAATAATATTTGAATATGAAAAGAGTTGGCATTTTGGCGGGGCGTGAGGTAACGTTTCCCGAATCTATCATCAAGAGTATTGACGAAAAAAGCGGTGGAAACGTTGTTGCCGAGTGGATCACGATCGGCGGTATTCGACTGGACGAGCCGAAAAAATACGATGTAATTATCGACCGCATTTCACACGAAGTGCCCTATTATCGTGCAACGCTCAAGCGCCTGGCCCTTGAGGGGACATACATCATCAACAACCCCTTCTGGTGGTCGGCGGACGATAAATTCTTCAATTTTGCGTTGGCCGCCAAACTCGGCGTCGCGATCCCGAAAACCGTCTTGCTGCCTCAGCACGCGTATATCAAAGACATCACTACCGAGAGCCTTCGCAATCTCGAATTTCCAATTGATTGGGAAGGCGTGATCAATTACGTCGGATTCCCTTCCTTCCTTAAACCCTTCGATGGCGGCGGTTGGAAGAACGTATCTAAGATCCACAACATGGACGAGTTGTTCTCGGAGTACAACCAATCCGGTACGCTCTGCATGACGCTGCAGGAGGGCATCGAGTATGACCAGTTTGTCCGCTGCTACTGCGTCGGCAAGGAAAACGTACTGATCATGCCCTACGACCCATCAAAGCCTTACCTGTCGGGAATGCAGTATGTTAGCGTCGACGACTACTTGTCTCCGGAACTGCATGCACGCGTCGAAAAAGACGTTAAGACGATCTGTATTGCACTTGGATACGACCTCAACACTGTTGAATTCGCAATAAAAGACGGGATTCCCTATGCTATTGATTTTATGAATCCTGCTCCCGACGCAGAATTGGCCTCGGTCGGTGAATTCAATCATCGATGGATCGTGGATAATTTGACAGACTTTATTCTTAAGAAACTGGATGCCGGCTGGGACACTCCTGATTATCGTTGGTCGGCGATGCTGAATCCGCCGGAAAAGGCAGCGGCCTCCGAAAGTACGAAACAGACGACAACAGCTTCGAAGTCCATAGCTAGGAAGAAGCCCGCGGCAAAGGCAAAGCGGGCCTGATCCAAACGCTGTACAAGAAATAGGGCTTCGTCAATATCGATGAAGCTCTATTTCTTTCCAGCCCTAGGCTCCCTCCGGACGCCAAAAAATGTCAGTCCTCGACTTCCATCATTTCATAAGGAATCCTCGGCGACAGGATGCGCGAACTGACGATAAGGCCCGCCCAGATCAACAGCGACACCGATGAAGTTGCCCAACCAATATCAGCAACCAGTCCATCATCAAGAAAGACCCCAACAAATATAAGTGAGAACCCAATGACGGCGATTCGAAGCGTTGTTTTTTTCGACCGCTCGAGCGTTTCTAGGAGCTTAACGCGACTGACCTCAAGTTCCATATACTCTTCGTCATCATTCAGTCGCGAAAAATATTCGGTTTCACCCTTCGTCCAACGACGGAGACTGGGCGTCTCCGAAAGTCGGTTGGCAGTCGAAAAATGGTGGATCACGTGGGCGATCTTTCCTTCGCGGAGGGCAATTTCCGCCAATCCGCGAGCCGACCGAAAACCCTCGCCAACACGGTCGAGGGCTTTTCGAAAGGCGTCACCCGCTCGTCTCCATTCGCCAACCTGAAAGAATGCTTCGCCTATCCGTTCCAAAAGGTCTCCATCCTCCCCGGCCCGAATAGCTGCCAGCCGTAACGCAGCTATGCCTTTTCGTTCGAGATCACCGTTCCGCTCAGAACCTGCATACGACTGTAAGCACCGAGCGAAGTCGAATAATAACCGTGCATCCTTTGGGGTAATTACCAGCGCTCGACGAAATGCTTCCAGTGCTTGAAGCAGGTAGCCGTTGAGCCTTAGTTCATTTCCCAGGTTCCTAAGGTAATCAGCCCGTTCTCCATCGAGATCAGCTGGTTCTCGGATCAGCTTCGAATTTCGCTGACTCGGGGACAACGCAAGATCGCGGAGCACGTCCGCTGCTGGAATGTGCTCAAATTCAGCCTTCATTAGAGTTTCTTTCGGATCGGCAAAATAATCTCGCAATTCCATCGAGCGCGTGTCCAGAACATTGTCACCAAGACGCGGCAGAATCCCAGAGATCATTCGTCGGTAGTCCTCACCACCCGACATGAATGCGATTTGAAGATCTTTGCCGCGAACCGAGGTGCGATAACGGTAATAGACATTGCCGCCACGCCGCAGAGCACGAACGGCTTGGGTCTCGATCTGTTCGATATCGGATAATTTCAGCCTGCGGCGAGAGCCGTTGAACCACGACCAGACTCGAGGTACCAGGCCGACCCGAGTTAGGCGTTTACCGTCAAAGGTGATGCGGTCATTCAATGCGCAAAACGGAATGCAGACCCAGGAGATGAAGAAGAGCAGAAAGCCTCCGAGGTCTATCCCCAGATAGAACAGCAGTGCTGAAAAAAAAGTGCCGAGAACCAGCGAAATCAGATAGCTGTTCGGAGAAACGCGGATCGAAACGGGCGTCTCGACGACTTCGGCCGACGCCCGAATGTTGGCATTTGATAGAGTTGGTTCAGTTGTCTGCGTGATATCGCTCAAATTAATACCCCGATCCGCCATTTCATTCAGATATACATGAAATAACCAATCAGGGCAATAATTTCAAATTTAATATCGTAAAGGTGTAATCGGTCCTACATTGTCAGCGGATTACCGTTGACGGTTGTATTGGGATCGACTTCCTTAATCTCAGCCGCTTTCGCCGGATCAAGCTCCTTAAGCTTATCTTTTGCGTTTCGGCCGGTCTCACTCATCGGCATCGGTTTTCCGTCGGCGTCCTTTGCCTCGCTGGCTGCCTTAGCTATTTTGTAGTAGGCATCAACTGCTTCGGCCGTTTTGCCCTGCTTTTCGTAAACCTTGGCAAGTTGGAAATTGACAGTATCCTTTGCGACCACGGCGTCCGCCGCTCCGGCAAGGTCCGCATACAACGTCGCCGCATCGTCGAGTTTTCCATCCTCAACCCTAGTCTGTGCCAAAGCAAATTTTGCCAACTTCCCGACTTCGGAACTCGAGGTCGAGAGCCCCTCAAGACCCTGAATTCCAGCGGCCCGATCTGTTACCAGCTTGTTTACGGCGATAAAATACTTAGCCTTTTCCCCAACAGAGCCACCAAATTGGTCAACAACGACCTGGAATTCGGCAATCGCCGCGTCAGCTCTTTCTTTTTCAGACTTAAAAGTTTTTTGGGTCGACCCCGCCGGCGGCGGAATTTCCGTCACCCGGGCCTGCGATGTTTCGATCGCCTTGCCCAGAGCCGCCTGCGCCGTTCCCGACGAACGCCGATTCCATTGATAAGCGATACCTATAATGATCGACACCAGAATGAGGGCTCCAACCGCGTAAAGAAACGTACGCCCCTTGCCTTCAAACTTTTTACCTGCCGACTCGACCCTATGAACGACCGCGCTCTGAAAAGGATCCTGATACCGTGCCGCTTTAGGCTCGTTGGCAGCTGATGCTACCTGTTCCAATCTTCTTTGCTTTCTTGCCATCTTAAATATTTATTGCAATTCCAAGTTCTTCAATCGTTGTATAATTGCCCTGACCGGACGGTTTCCAAAAGAGTTAATTTAGCCTAAATCCCAGATTTGAGCAAATACAAGGAGATCGAAAGGCTTTCCGGCCAGGTTTACGGTGCACGCCGATTGAATTTATTTCGAGGAAAACGGGAACAATCTCGCTAAATCGGTGTCTAACTATAACAGTTCGCGAAAATGGGCGAACAGGCAGGTTAACGGCCCTCAAGATTAAGGCCGGAACCCCAGGGGCAGGAAATGGTCTTCACCAAGTCGATGACTTTTGACGAAGAAGAATTCCGAAATGTCGCGGTGGCGACAAATCCTCTCTCTGTGCCCATTTCTCCCGAATCTGATTTTATTGAAAAACTAAAGGCCCGCGACGACGAAGCATTTGAAACGTTGGTCGCACGATACTCAGGGGATATTTTTTCTCTTATGTACCGTATGACTGAGAACGCGGACGAGGCAAGTGATCTGACGCAAGACACTTTTTTACGGGCGTTGCGATCGATCGGAAGCTTTCGCGGTGACGCGAAGCTGAAGACCTGGCTCTTTCGGATCGCCATCAACGAATCGAGAAATAGATTTCGGTGGTGGAAACGTCGGAAACAGCAGTTTACGATCTCCCTTGATTCGTTGGTCGGTTCAACCGACGTGCTGGTGTCGGAGACGATACCTGATCCGGGCACCAGTCCGGAGGATGATGTCCTCGGTCGGGAGCGGGAGTCGGCATTACGAACGGCCCTTATCGATCTGCCCGAAGCTTTTCGCGAAGCCGTCATCCTATGTGACATTGAAGGCCTTACGTACGAGGAAACTGCTACAGCCATAAATGTGGGGCTCGGCACAGTCAAGTCCAGGATCTCGCGGGGACGCGAAGAACTGAGACGTAAGTTGAAGGATTTTTGAAAAATGGAATGAATGGCTGACTCGCCCCGGTCTCATCTAGTAGACAAAAAATCGGTGCCAAACGATAGGTCAAAAGAGAGCGAAGGTTGGGGAATTTGAGATCAGCGAAGACAAGGAGACGGGCAGGTATTTGAACGACCAGCAACACGTGACGATGACTACCCGCCAGCCTTGATCGCGGCTTCGAACCGCAACAAAGCGTTGTTTTCCGTTTTTTGAAAACAGCCGGGGTCAGTGAGCCATTCATTAAAAAAAGCCACGAACAATGTGGCGGGACTAAATCGATGAATTGCAACGATTTACAACTAAAACTATCACTTTATGCGGACAATATGCTTGATGAGGCTCAAACGAGTTTCTTCGAGCAGCATCTTACGATCTGCCCGCTTTGCAGGGAGGCACTCAGTGATGCTCTCGCTATTAAAAACGAGCTTCGGAGATTGAGACGGCCGGAGATACCGGTCGTAGTGGCTCAGCGTGTACGGATGTCGATGCGAGATGAGATCCGTGGCCGTCGTGCAGTAAATATCGCATCCCCAGCCCGTGAATGGCTGCAAATGCGTCTAATGCCTTTTGCGGTCGGTATGCTTGCGTCCGTAGTTATTGGTTTTTCTTTTCTTTCGCTGCTGTTTAGCGGCGGCTTGGCTCCAGGTTCGCGGGATACTCTTTCATCGCTGCCGGAAAACCAGATTCTCATTGCCGCTAACAGGGATTCGTTTCGTGGCGACACCTCCGATTACATCGCCGCGGCCGATTATGCGAGAGCACGGGTTGCGGTCGCCGGCGAATCGCCAAGCATCAATCCGCAGGGCGCCCTCATTTCTCTTTCGCGATCACTGGTGCATGGCGGTATGAAGAGTAACGAGATCGTGGTCGTCGCCGATGTGTTTTCAGACGGGCTGGCCCGTATCGCCGAAGTTGTGGAACCGTCCCAGGATACGCGGGCCATAGACGAGTTACAGAAAGCTCTCGTTTCAGATCCGGTGAATTCACCGTTTGTGCCGGCCGTCATGGATAACAGGTCTGGCAGCGTTCGAGTCGTTTTGAAATTCCAGAGCGTTGAAGTCAACACCCGCAAAATTAGAAAATAGATTCCGTTCGGACATGAAAGAAGGCATGCATCGATCGTTCGATGCATGCCTTTTACGTCATTGTAACAAGTTACATTTTGTCGATCTCGAGCTTTAATTGTCCGGCGCGGGTCGGGTCGAGTCCTAACAACGCATTATACTGCTCAGTCGCGGCCGGCTTGTTTTTCTTGAGGACCTGGAGGATCCCGAGGTTATAATGAGCCTTGATGAACCGGGGGCTTAGGGAGAGACATTTACTGTAGGCTTCGATCGCTTTGTCTCTCTGATTGTCCGCAAAATAAGCGTTACCCAGCAAATAGAATCCGTCCGAATACTCAGGATTGGTCTTGGTAAAATCAATGAGACCCGCAACAGCTTTTGCATAGTTGCGAGTTGCATCGTCCTTTCGTCCAGAAAGGTCGTACGCCCGCGCAAGGTAAAAATACGTCTCGCCGTCTTTTGAATTCAACTTCAACGCACTATTACAAGCGGTTATCGCCTGAGCATAATCTTTCTTGTCGTTAAACGCTCGGCAGAGATTGGTATAGGCCATGTATTGATCGGGCAGGATCTTGATCGCCGTCTGGGCCGCCTGAATTGCATCCTCATTCTTATCTGCAAGGCTGTAATACCAACTTAGATCGGTATGGATGTACCCGTCATCCGGATAATACTGCAATGCTCTTTTCGAGATGTCGATCGCTTCAGTCAACCGATTTTCGCTTCGAAAAAGGTCCGCGAGATTTCGATACGCCTGATAGTTTTGGGCTTTGGCAGAGATAGCCCGCTGATAAGCGGCGATCGCACCGGGAATGTTTTTTTGTTTCTGATATGCGTCGCCGAGGAGGTAATAGGCTTCACCCGCAAGTTGGGTACCGAGGCTGATCGCTTTATCAGCTGCAACAGCCTGTGCTGCGGAATCGCCGAGGCTTAGCTGGACTCGGGCCATGTTGTAGTAAATATCTCCATCTCTCGGTGACACCGCTGCGGCCCGCTGAAACGCAGCAAGAGCCCCTGGAAGGTCGTTCCGAAGGTATTGTATTTCGCCGAGTGCTTTTAGGAACGTCAGATTGTTCGGCTCAATGGCGATCGCCTTTCGAATATCGTCCAGCGCCCCGTCGTAGTTCTTTTGATCGTTATAAACATACCATCGGACCTTAAATACATCGATCGGCTTGTAGCCCTGCGAAAGTGCAATTCCAAACTCTTCGACCGCCTTATCATTTTCTTTAAGGTAATAATGGCCATAACCTTTCCAGAAATGGGCATAAGCGTTGTTTGGAACTAGCTGGATCGACTGCCCGTAATTGTCGACGGCATCGCGATAGTTCTTTTGGTTAAAAAGCTTATTAGCCTGGTCCGTAAGTTCTTTTGCTTTTTTTAGATCCTTTTTCGACTGTGCCGAGACGCTGATTCCCATCGCGAACAGGATCAGTAGGATCAATATGGCTGGATTGGCTTTATAAGACTTTATACTTCGCATTTTTCTACTATCTCCGATCTATTGCAAAATGACTGTCCGGTCATTGCTTGGCTTACCCTTCGGCGTCGGTTTTACTCCCGGCGTCGACGGCGGTTTCGTATTGGCTGCACTCTTGGTCGGTCCGACTTGTGGCGTAGGTCTTGTAAACGGCCCTGCCGTTGGATTTGTCATCGGAGTCGGCGAGACCGTAACATCCCCATTGTCAGAGTTTGAGTCAGTATTGCTGTTTGAAGTTGTATCAGATTCCGTTGGCGTCGGCTCAACACTTGGCGCGGGTGACGGCGATGTTTCTACAACTTGGGTAGGCGACGGCTTGATATCTTTACCCGCATAATATTTGTTATAAGCAAAGTAACCGACACCTGCAGCCACGATCGCCAAAATGAACAGCCCGGCAAGCCCGGCAAGTAACAGGCCGGCCTTTGATTTAGCCTTAGCCGGAGGCGGAACCTGCTGCTTTGGAGCAGGCTGAGATGCCGTTTGGGATGACTTGGAGACGTCAGAGCCAGGCCCATTTCCAGCCCCCTCGATTACCGCTGTTTCGAAAAAAGCTGGCGTCGGAGGAGGTGCTGGATCCGAACTTACCGGTTCTTGTACATTGACCACCGGAACGGTAGCGGCCGGTTGAAAGCTTCCCGTCGCTCCGCCAACTGACGATTCGACAAAGCCGGGCGAATATTCCTCGGTCTTCGGAGCTTCCTGAACGACCTCCGGCACGTATTGTGGCTCGGGGGTCGGTGCCGCCATATCAGAAGCGAGGAATACCTCTGTCTTAACATCGGCCTGGCGAAAAGGTTCCTCTTTCGGCGGATCCATACGGATCGGCGACTCCATCTGTATCGTCGCCTCCATTGAAGGGGCTTCCTCGATGATCACAGCCGGAACGATCGGTTCCGGAACTGCCACAACCGGTGGGGCCACGAACGGCACGGACGGCGTTATTGTTGCCATTTCCGACGGAGCAACCGAACGGCCCAGGTCGATGGGCGGAGTTGTGTTATGTAAGTCGGCCCCTGCATGATCCCCAATATTGAACGCGACTGTGTCGGCGGACATTTGGCCCTGCATCTGGGCGTAGGCGGCCCGGAGCGACTTCTGCATTTCACTAGCAGTCGAAAATCGCTTCTCCAGGCTAACCTCTAAACCCTTCAAGATCACATTGGAGACCGCCGGCGAAATTTCCGGATTGATATCGGATAATGCAGTGATCGGATCCGTATCGCCGCTCAGCATCGAATCTGCCCGCGACAGGGCGTCGACCGGAACAACATCGGTCATCAGCTGGTATAGGGTCGCTGACAGCGAATAGATATCGCTTCGCTGATTCGTTCCGGTCCCTCGGATCTGTTCCATCGGAGCAAAATGCGGCGTATAACCAACCACGCTGCCTGAGGTTCCGGACTTAGAAACAACAGAACTGTAAGCAGTGTCCTTGGACAACCCAAAGTCGAGTAGGACAATATGATTGTCATCAGTCAGTTTAAGATTCTGCGGCTTGATGTCCCGATGGATGATCGGTGGCTCGTGAGAATGCAGATAGGAAAGAGCGTCGAGTAGTTGATCAGCCCAAAACATCACCCAGCTAACTGGGAACGGTTTGGCAGCAGTTTCAAGCCTTTTAGAAAGGTCGTCGCCGGAAATATGCTCCATTACAAGGTATTGCTCGCCGTTCTCGGCAAAATGATCGCTTACCTTTGGCAAAACCGGATGACGAAGACGCGCAAGAATTTTCGCCTCGCGCTCGAACGCGGCGGCAAGCATCTGGTCCTCGGCAAAACTCGTCCTTTTTAACGCGACCGCGCTGCCCAGTCTTTGGTCAACTGCGAGATATACCTCACCCATCCCGCCTTTGCCAATAAGATGAACCACCAAATAGCGGTTCTGGATCATTGTGTTCGGAGCTAATGGTTTCATTGAAATTTTAATACGGAACCGACGCAGCTTTTTCTATACTGACTAACCGATCTTTAATTTATTAGGTGGCAGCATCGACGGCATACCCGTGTGCTGAAAGCATCGAACATTGCCTTTGACCCGTCGCGTACACGCAGTGCCCTTCTTCGTCTGAGCTCCGCAATAATAAGCAGCCTCGGCTTCGATGGTTCGCTCGGCATTCAACTTCTGAGGCGGTAACGCCGCCAACGTCCGTGGCTGCGATTCAGCCGCGTTCCCTGCCCGATTTACCTGCGTCGCCGAACGGCCATCCTTCGGGGAGGTAGATGGGGTTTGGGCTGTATTAGCCGACTGGGTGGATAGTGACAATTCCGTCACGTTCTTCGACCGTCTTTCAACTAACGATCCGCTTTCGCCGGCTGCTGCTCTCCAATACCCTCTAAAACCGACCAACGTCGCCACCACCGCAATTATAACGATAACGCGCGGGACAAGGTCCTGGCCTTTGAACTCGGACTCGCATACCTGACAGAATCTTCTGCTAGTCCACAGATGCCATTCTTTGCGCTCGATCTTTTCACCACAATTAGCACAAAAGCTGGGTCGGAAGATCATTCACTCCACCTATCGAAGACGTATGCTGAAAAAAATTTTGCTTTCCGCAACCCGCCGAAATAAGATCGTAATAGATCCAACTGATTATAAACCAAAATTTGAATTCTGTTAAGACCGAATAAGATCGATAGGAAGTGCAACCGGGCTTCATTAATCAGCGTCTGATTGATAAGATTTTCCTATGCTTTTTCGAAAGGCACTAATATTCGGTATATTGCTATTAGCATGCGTTCTGCCGGCTCATGCTCAGGGTGATGACCCCATCATCGTCGATTCGTCGATCGTTCGCTTGAACGTAGGGGTCGTCGATAGCCGTGGCCGGCCCATTACGAGTCTTGACAGGGCGGATTTCACGATCTTTGAAGACGGCGTCAAACAGCAGATAAATCGCTTCGAACCCTCCACCGCTCCGTTCAGTGTCGTGCTAATGCTAGATATGAGCGGATCAACGCTCGGGTTTCGACAGGTCATCAAACTTTCCGCTACTAGATTCATCGACGCACTCGGACCTGAAGACCGGGTTGCCGTCGTCGAGTTTTATGACAAGATCAACCTTCGCAACGATTTCACGACAAATCGAGATACCATCGCGTATTCGATCGGTGTTTCGAACGGCCGTGGAAAAACTCAGTTTTACAAGGCGATGGAATTTGCCCTCGATAAACTTTCAAAAGAAAAAAGCCGGCGGAAAGCGATAATCGTCCTTACCGATGGTGTCGATACCGCCGCTCGCGATATCGACCGCGACTCGCTCGAAAAAATTCCTGACAAGCAGGTACTTACCTCGATAAAACCCGAAAACAGCGAGTTGCTCAATCACGTGTTGAACCGTGCCGACCGCCAGGGAGTAACGATCTACCCACTAGAACTACCTACTGGTGACCCCGCCAAACTCGCGGATCCAACGCCCCGGCAAGTCGCTATGTACACGGCAGCCAGAGAGCGGCTCCGGATAGTCGCCGAACGCTCGGGCGGAACCTTGAATAGTATCGAGCGCCTCGAGCAGATGGGACTCCTGTATGCAAAGGTCGCCGCCGACCTCAGAACTCTGTACACGATCGAATACCAACCGAGCAACGACAAGCATGACGGAAAATGGCGTTCGATCAAGATCGAGACCCGGGACCCAGACCTCATATCGCGAACCCGAACAGGCTATAATGCCCGATAACGATACCTACCTGAGCCGAAAGCTTGACACCGCTACCGTCTATTTGTAGTCTATTCACTTGCCTTTTGTGCACCCGTAGCTCAGCTGGATAGAGTACTTGACTACGAATCAAGGGGTCGCATGTTCGAATCATGCCGGGTGTACCAATATTTTCAACAACTTACGGAAAGGCCGCCGATTGCATTTTGACATCCGTTACCAATTCGTTACTAAAATGCGAAAAAACATCTAAATTTGTGACCGCACGCTTAAGGGCAGCATCAGTTGCGTGGGTATAGCGAGCAGTCATCCGTATATCCGCGTGACCGAGGATCTTCATCAACGTGAAAGCATCTGCTCCAACGTCGGCCATTCGTGTCGCCGCAGTATGCCGCAGATCGTGAAAGCAGAAGTTCTCAATGCCGGCTTTGCCGACAGCGTTACAAAAGCTTTTCTTTACGCTATTGAGCTTAGTACCAGTTCGCGGGTTGGGGAAAATGTAGTCGCCGAATCGCTCTCTATTCTTCAGAACCTCCCTGATCGTCCGGTTCATCGGAACGAGCCGTTTTTTACCCGATTTGCTCTCGCGAATCTCGATGGTGCCACGACTGAAATCGATATCAAGCCATTTCAGGTTGAATATCTCGCCCCGTCGCATACCACTGTGGAGCGCCACCGTAACGATACTGCTCGTCAGTTCATTACCTGAAAGAGCGGCTAAGAGCCGCGTCTCTTCTTCTGGAGAGAGCACCCGCATCCGCTGATTGTTGAGGCGGAACTTTTTCACCTTCTGGGAAGGATTGCTTTCAAGCAGTCCCGCATCAACCGCGAGTGACAGAATCTTGGACAGTACGCTGAGGTGATAGTTGACGGTCGAATAGCTGCGTTTCCGACCATGCTTTGTGGGCGTCGCCAGAAATTCCTGCTTGAAGGTCTCTATCATCGGAGAGGTAATGTGCCGCAACGTCTTTCCCTTGAAGGCCCGAGCCAGGACTCGGCATATCAAAACATCGGTATAAAACGACTTCTTGTTTGTTTCCGAATACGGGAAGAACGTTTCGACCAGAAAGTCCTCAAAGAGTTTGTCAGGTTTTTCATCGAAGCCGTAAGCCCGCTGAAACACCTGATTCATAATCACGGCTTCGGCCTGCTCGGCTTCCTTTTTAGTGCGGGCAAACTTTAAAGTTCTTATAATTCGCTCGCCGTTGTAATAAAAGTCTGTCAGAAACTCTCAGAATTTCAACGCCGGAAATCTATAAATACGATGGTTTGGATGTAAAGCGGAACGGGCGTCTGAGGTAATCAACGTCTGACTATTTTGCGATGCTTGATTCTGATTCTGATGCTCCCACCTGATTCTAATATGCGATACATCTTTTACGGCTTCATTTCATGTAATTTTCGAGGTTGAAACGTTTTGATCCGATTCAAAAAAATGTATTATGGTTGCAACGTTGTACGCTCTCTAGTATGGATTCTTAGCGAATCTTGTCTAACTCTTTTAGCAATGCCGGCGTCAGGTTTGAAGGATGTCTTTTTGTTCAGTAAATTCATTGTGAGTTTCAACTCTTTGACCTTATAAATATATCGTGGGAAAACCTTTCGCGTCGGAATTACGCATTCTTCCAGAAACCTACAAATGGGCGCTCGCGGCCGACGTCAAGCCGTTGTGCGATGCGATATCGGGAACGGCTAGAATGCCGCTATTGTGCATTGGCTCAGGTGGTTCTTTTTCAGCTGCTCATTTTACGTCACAACTTCATGAAGGTTTTTTTCAACAGATCTCCAAACCTGTAACTCCACTTGAATTTATTGACACGCGAAATGCTCGGGGGAAAGCGGTTATTGTATTAAGCGCAGGCGGTCGGAATCCAGATATAATTGGCGCTTTGAAGGACGCAATTCTACAGGAAGCTGCAAAAATAATTGTCGTTTGTTTTCAGTCGGGAAGTCGCCTCAGCAAATTAGCTGAAAAGTTTCGGAATGTTGATTTAATTGAATACGAGTTACCGTCGGGAAAGGACGGATTCTTGGCCACGAACTCTCTGCTCGCATTTAACCTGTTATTACTCCGGTCTTATTTAATATCTGTTAGTGACGATAGAAAGCTTCCGCCGTCGCTGAACGAATTGCTGAGCATAAAATCAGCCGCGTTTGAGGAAATCAGTCTTTTGGAAGACGAATGCCGTCCTGCATGGCAAAGAAAAACTTTGATCGTCCTACATGGAACGTCGGCGGCCTCTGCTGGCATCGATATCGAATCCAAATTTACGGAGGCCGCTCTACACACAACTCAAGTCGCAGATTATCGAAATTTTGCTCACGGTCGGCACCACTGGCTCGCAAAACACCGAGACACAAGTGCCGTCCTGGCGTTAACCACTCCAGAGGACAGCACTCTTGCCAAGAAAACTCTTGAATTGTTGCCCAAGAATATTCTGGTTGTAGAATTGGAGACTCAGTTTTCCGGATTTGTCGGAAACCTCGCCCTCCTCGTCATCGGATTTTATATTACGAGCTTCGTCGGTAAAGCAAAGGGTATAGACCCCGGTCGTCCCGGAGTTCCACCTTTTGGGAGTAAAATATACAGGCTAAACGCGTTCGGCAAATTACGGCCTAAAAGAACGGAACTTGACCCCTCTGAAGAAGCGGCAATATGCAGAAAAACTCAGTCGACAATAAATCATCTGCGCCTCGATGGCTCATTAGCTTACTGGCGAAAAGCTTACAAGCATTTTGTTGACGAGCTGCGGTCTAAATATTTTCAGGCAATCGTGTTTGATTACGACGGCACTCTTTGCGACGGGCATGACCGCTACACTGGAATTAGTCCGGAGATAGCAGACCAATTAAGGAAACTATTAGAATCTGGAGTCACAGTTGGCATAGCAACGGGCCGAGGTAAATCTGTACGGGAAGTTCTTCAAGGCAAGTTGCCCGAAACGACCTGGCATAAAATTCTGATCGGATATTATAACTGTTCAGACATCAGCTCTGCAGCGGATAACTTGTCCCCGAACGCTGTGCCTAAAGTTTGCGAGGAACTTCAGAATGTTGCGAATCTGATTGCGGATGATAGTTTGCTTAAAAGCCTTTCGGAAATCACTTTAAGACAGAATCAAATCACGGTGGAGCCAATTTCCAAAGTTGCTTTAGATTTGGTTTGGGACATCCTACAGCAGAAAGTAAACACAAAGGGTAATCGTCATTGCCGATTGGTGCACTCCAGTCATTCGTTCGATATAATTTCAGATACTGTTTCGAAGTGCGATTTAGTTGATCGGATTCAAAACGAAATTCCAAATTCCTCAATTCTCTGTATCGGCGACAAGGGGAAATTCCCAGGCAATGATTTTCAGCTTCTTTCGGAGAATTACTCCTTAAGCGTTGACGAAGTATCCGGTCACTCCAAATCCTGTTGGAATCTTACACCTCGCGGGTATCGGGGTGTTCAAGGGACGCTTTATTACCTGGGCTCCGCAATGTTAAGGGAAGGAGGTTTCAGAATCAAGATTCGTTGACAGCGTTATGAGAGATGCATTGGCCGAACGTTTATTGTCGGACGTAATGGAGTGGTCCAATGAGGATATGGCTCGTGAGCGTCCAATTCTCCAATCAATGGCTGCATTCAAATACGATGAATACCAGCGGTTCATGCCGGGGATGCGCTTCGTTGAGAGTCTGGCTTTGTGGTTGGAACAATTTGGCACCAAAGCAGAAAAACTAATTGCCTATGATTTTATCCGTGAGCGATTGATTTTCTGTTCGGGTGCTGAAATTAGCCATTTGGTTGAAATGGCTTACGCCGATTATATTAAGCCAAGACTATTTTCCAAAGTAGCCAAAACACAAGGATTCCATTCATGGCAGGTCAACAAGGTTGCCGCAAGCCCTGCATTCAATATCGCACAGCGAAAAGTTCTTTTTTTGGGACTGAGCGATGGGGCCAGAATCGATGTGTTTCGCCGCTATAATGCCGAACTGGAACATGACCAGATATATCCAACTTACGAAATTTCGGACGATCGAGTCGCATCACTATTGGATAGTTTGCAAAAGGATATCGCGAAACTTACAAACACGGATCCGTCTGATTCGATCAGGTTCGAGACTGTCGTTTTACTCGATGATTTCTCAGGCAGCGGAGTGAGTTACATTCGGGAAGATAACGGACAATTGAAGGGGAAAATTGTCAGTTTTCTGAAGAGTGCGACCGATCCAGAAAAACATGTGTCGAAACTGTTCGATATTAGTCAAACCGAATTTTGTGTAGTTTTATATATTGCAACTTCGCAAGCTCGAGATGAAATTCTTAGCCATCTTCCAAAACTAGATATTTCTTCTTGGTTGGGACACTCAGTAGATGTTATCGATCTCCTTGAAGACAAAATAAAGATTGATCCAGTTTCAGGTATTCCGTTTAAACTTCTAATCCAAAAATACTATGACGACAGTGTTGAAACCGATCATACAAGAAAAGGAGGCAGCGATGTCAGATACGGGTTCGGTCAATGCGGCCTTCCATTGGTATTGACCCACAATACGCCTAATAACTCGCTTGCTCTATTATGGGCAGATACCGACAAAGTGAATGCACTTTTCCCGAGGGTGAGTCGACATAAATAATCAATGAAAGAATCGCGAAATCCATTTCGCCTTCGCGCATCTGAGAATATCGAGTCGGACATGACATTTATCCGACTGTTTGGTCCGTCAGTAGTCGATGCATTGCCTAAGGACAATCTTTGGAATCGCATCCATTTCCTGCGAAGTGCGGAAGGAGGAGGAAAAACATCTGTTCTCCGTCTTTTAAGTCCCAGTGTTTTATTATCACTCTACTCTGCCAAAGAACGGGATGAATGCAAGGAACTCTATAGAAAGTTATATGAGCTAAAGGCTTTAGACGATGACGGCCCAAGAGTTCTCGGAGTAGTCCTTTCCTTCGGTCGCAACTACGCCTCATTGGAAGATATGGAGCTGGATCCCGTCCGTAAGGAACGCTTGTTTTTTAGTCTTCTTAACGCACGCATAATTCTGGCGGTTTTGCGTGGGGCTATGATTTTGAAAAATCTGCAATATCCGGACGACCTAGCCAAACTGGAATTTAACATTTCGAAATTGCGGGATTTACCACCGGGGATGCCACAAGAATCCAACGGGGTTTCCTTGCATACGTGGGCGATGAAATTAGAAAAAGATGTCTGCGACGCGATAGATAGTTTTGATCCGTCTACAAAAACCCTTCGAGGGAATGAAGAACTGAGCAGTTTATTCTTAATCACACCTGATGCACTTACAATTGAAGGTATTTCGGTGGCGCAAAATGTGTTGTTGATGCTTGACGACGTTCAAAAATTGACGAATCGCCAACGTACCCTTTTGCTCCAGGCTTTAACCGAGAATCGTAACTCGGTTGGGATCTGGTTTGCCGAGCGGTTTGAAGCCCTAGGTACGGACGAGTTACTTTCCTCAGGCGCGCGCCTTGGCAGAGATCGTGGGGAAGTAATTCCATTGGAGAACTATTGGCGTGAAAATTACATTAAATTCGGAAAATTTGTTTCGGACATTGCGGATCGCCGATCTCGCGATGCCGCCGACGTTGAAATCAAAGCATTTAGCTCCCATCTGCAATCTTCCCTAGACGGAATTGAATGGAAGGCTAAACATGAAGTGGCTCTTTTCACGGTATCGAATCGCGTACATGAATTGGTTGAAAGGTACGCTACACGCAATCCGAGTTCAAGCAATTTGTTCAGTAGCTGGCTGAAGGAAGCAGAAAACTTTAGAGGTTCTGCGAGAGCACAGGCTCTTTCGTGGAGGTCGCTAGAGATATTAATAGAGCGAGAAGTGACGAGATCGCAGCGGGGCCTTTTCGACAATCCGATGTCAGCCACCGATTTGTACAAATCAATTCCTGTGGAAGCGATGCATGAAAAAAATGATAGTCCCGTGAAGGCATCGGCAAAGTTATTCTTGTCACAAGAGTTTGGATTACCATACTATTTCGGACATGGCACTCTATCTAAACTCGCTTCTTGTAACGTGGAGCAATTCTTATGGTTAGCAGGTGACATGTTCGAAGAGATGATCTCTGCAACTATTAGAAAGAAAACTGCAGATCTAAGCCCCGATCGGCAGGAAATCTTACTGAGAAAGGCTGCCGACGTTATGTGGAATGAGATTCCCAGGGGTATTCAACATGGTCACGAAGTGAGGGCATTGCTTGAAGCGATTGGTAAGTTTTCCAATTCGTTTACATACCAACCAACAGCTCCAAATGACATCGGCGTAAATGGTATAGCAATATCAATGTACGACCGAGACGTGCTAGCTAAACGAATTTCCGTTCCATTATCTCAGGACTATGATTTTTTGGGAAAAATTATTGCGATTGCCATTGCGCACAATTTGCTTGAAGCTCAATCCGATTACAAGGTCAAAGGCGGACGTTGGTTAGTATTGAATCTAAACCGGTTGCTATGTGTGCGGTTCGATCTTC